>CBDUEX010000037.1:0-8785 GCA_965366305.1 uncultured Bacteroidia bacterium
CCAAATTGATTGATAAGGCTAAAATCAGGTATGGAATGAAAGCCGCTACTCGTCTCCTTGCTAAGCCAATGTGGTGTAAAAGAAGCATCCTCATAATACGGTAGAGAATCCGTTGCTTTGCCGCATGACATTGCTAATACCGCAAATACTATTACCAGTCTATTTAGTATATTGTACTTCTTCATCTTCTAGTGAATAACATAGGTTAGATCGTTTTAATCCAAAAATTCGACCGTCTTTGGCTTCGTAGTTGATATACAATTTGCCATTCTGTCGCCAAGCATGTTGCATTCCGTGCTCTTTTCCTTCCTTATAGTTTAATTCTTTAAATTTCTGCCCAGAATTATACCATTCTGTTACTTTGCCTGTAATAGTACCGTTGCTAAAGTTAGCTTCAGAACGAACATTTCCGTTGCTCCACCACGACTTTTTTCTACCATCAAGTAAATTATTTTTATAACCGCATTCGTAGGCTAATTTACCATCTGGAAACCACTTATTTTGCTTTCCATTTCTTTTACCTTGGCAGTATGTTATTGTTTCTGCAAGTTGAGCATTGGGGTAATAGCCTTCGGTAGTACCGCAAAAAGGCTTGTTTTTATACAAAACAAGCCCTCCATTAGTTAAAAGTTGTGTTTGCTCTTGTGCTACCGTTATAGGGTTGTCACATGTATGAACATCCGATTGTTTAGCTCCTTTAGTGCAACTAAACAGTATTAAGATTGAAGATATGTACCCAATCTTAGCGAATTGCACTTGCAGTACCTTGATAGTCTCCAGGGAAGAGTATGTAGTATTTCCCAGCGTATAATTCGTTCTGACAGTGGTAATGGTATTCAGCAGTTGTATTGTGCTGAGTAGTTGTAGTATGTCCACCGCTCGCATCCAAGTCCGTTGGATATGTTCCAGTAGAATTGCATTTTCTGCCGTACAAGAAAAATCCGTCTGAAATGATTCCAATTAAGGCATCATCGTCATCCGAAAAACTTTTTGGTTCTAAGTGGTAGTGATAGCTTTGAGGCCCAGTATGAGCTCCATTAAAATCAAGTGAACTTGCTGCATCATCTAATGCTATTCCTGGTCCTTCTTCATCATTGTATATCATTGATCCACTAACAGCAATACCGATAGCTCCTAGACCAGTGGCACTTGTGCTACCTGCCTTACTTGGAGTTTCAGATACGGTAAGTGAGTATGAGCCATTGAAATCATCTATATTTCCTGGGGCCATCATATCAAATGAAGTAACCGTTGGTGCAATAAATAGTGGATGATCTGTTGCAGCTGCTGCAGTTGTGTGAGCACCCATTGGGCCGTTTATAGTTCGTGAAGTTGTGTTACTCCAATAAGGAGATTTATGATTTGGTAATCCGTTCGAGATTATGGTTACATTGCCATCAGCTCGGGTGATGGTCATGTCTGCGTTAAACTCGGCAAATGCCGCGTGTAATCCGTCAGTAGTTCCATCTGGAGTTACCACTGTGCTGTCGTCATCTGAACAAGAGCCTAAGGTGAGGCCTAATATGAAGACTAAGCTTAAGAAGCTAAAAATTGATTTTTTCATTTTTGTTAATTTAATTTATTTTAGTGTTATGCAGTGTATAGTTACGTTTTATTAGTTATTTGGTTTTTAGTTAGACGTCATTGATTAGCTTTTCCTTCGCTAGAAAAGTGTTTATTTTTCAAGGAGCCTATTTATCCTACGTTGGGCATGAAGAATTAATTGCTAATGCATCGGTGGAGGTCCACCTCTTTTCTCCTTAGGACCCAACATTTTGGGAGGGAAGAAGATTTTATTTAAATCATTTACTAAAACATTAAAATCTTCCAATTGACTTGGCTTGCAAATTTGTTTAATGGCCTTAAAATGAGCTATATCACTCTTTTGAATTTCTTGTTGCAAATGAGCCACTCTAGAAGTTAAAGAGTCTTCATTTATTGTGTTGCTATTGTCTTTGAGTGAAGAGAACAAGAGTTGTTTGGTTTCAGCAATATCTTTAAAACTTTCTTTTGTTACTAGCTGATGATTCTTTATCAGCTTATCATATTTAATAACTTGATTTTCATCAAAATGCAGACGATTAATCACTATTTGACGTGGTGCATTCTCGTGCGGCGGTGGTCCGTTGTGTGGCCTAAGAACACTCCAAGCTAATACCAAGTTAGATAGTAAAAGCCCTATTATTATCCAGCCGTAAAGTTTTGTTCTATTCATTATACAATTGGTAGTTGGTTTGTGATACAAGTTGGGATAAGTCTTCTGAGTTAGACGAAGATTTTTGAGTGGAGATGCCAATGTATATGCTCGCTGTAACAAACAAAGCAACTGTAGCGGCTATGGTTCTTACATATACCATAGGAACAACATCTTTCTGTTTTGCAATGCTCTGCAACACTTTATTGTAAAGGTCTGCTGGAGCATCTACGCGTTGTATACTTTTTAGTCTTTCCATGGGGTATTCATTCTTCTTAGACTTCATATTATTTACTTTCCTTCGGTTTTGGTTAAATAATCTGCAAGATTTTTTTTTGCTCGCTGATAAAGTGACTCGATAGACTTCACCGTACTTTCCATTATTTCGGCGGTTTCTATTTGCGACTTGTTTTCTAGTTTGAGGAGTATTACAGCCGTCTTTTGTCTCTCTGGCAGCTGATTCAACCCGTCGAATATTCTTTTCATTTCTTCTTTTTGTTCTAACAACACACCCGGATGATCAAAATCCGAAATGGAAAGATGATTATCTGGGTCGTCTATCCGTTTAGAATTAAAGAAGAAACTTCTCTTAGCACGTTTTTTAGACTTAATAAAATCCAGCGACTTATTTATGGTAATACGGTAAATCCAGGTTTTAAGTGTAGCGTTCTCATTAAACGCATTCAGTTTTTGATGTACTGAAACAAAAACATCTTGAACTATCTCCTCGGCATCTGCAGTATTCTGAACATACTGCAACGCAACATTGTACACTAAGTCTTTGTGCTCGTTATAGATTTTCTCAAAAATCAGACTGCAAATATGTAATTCATTTCCAGTTGTATCGATGATTCTTTTTGTAGTTGTGATTATGCAATTAAGAAAACAGCTGAGATGGGGCATCAAGTTCCCCTACCTTTTTGTAATTTAAATCCATCTATTTCATACAACTATCTTTCAGAGTCTAACTTGTATTTAAGTTTAATTGTTCGACTTTTGCTCCAAAGAAACATACGCTCCGTTCAAAAAATCATTTATAACTATTCAACCACATGGCAACCGTTTACATCATTCATTCTAAAGCTACAGATAATTTTTATGTTGGAAGTAGTACCGACTTCGAAATGCAATTTGAGCAGCACCGCAATGGTCATTTCCCTAAAGGCTATAAATCTGCAGCAACGGATTGGGCTAAGTTTTTTACCATTCACGACTTAGACATCGATACTGCTCGAAGAATTGAAAAACATATCAAAAAAAATAAATCGGCGGTGTACTTTGAAAACCTAAAGTCAGATCCAGAAATTACAGCTGGCTTGGTTGAAGAGTTTAGTAATCATCGATTAAGATAGTTCTTTAAGTGTCAGTGCTAGCTATGTGAGCATTCCTTGGCAAAACTGTAACCTAAGTTACCAATCTCATATCATTTCATCGTAATCCCTTCTTTACCTTTGAGGAATAAGCTTTGTAACGTTGAAACTAAAATATTTTTTATACTCCATTGGAATAATTTTAGGATTAATTGTTTCATCATGCTCTACCTCTAACGAGCCATTGTACCAAACCACACTTTACGACATTTCATTCCCTAAGGAATATCTGCATCCAGAAAATCCACTAACCGTTGAAGGTGTAGCATTAGGAAGAATGCTCTTCTATGATCCCATTTTGGATGGTAAATCCAATCGAAGTTGTGCCACATGCCATTTGCAAGAAGAGGCCTTTAGTCAAAGTCAGGTAAACTCTTTAGCACATATAAATTTGGGTTGGAGTAAACACTTTTTACGAAACGGAGAAATAAACGGGCTCATGGAAGATATCATGAAGTTTGAAGTGCAAACATTTTTCAATACCGATGTTTCCAAAATCAATGCAAATCAAAACTACAGAAAGCTTTTTAAGCAAGCTTTTAATGTTGATGAAATTACTCATAGAAAAATAGAATTTGCCTTAGCACAATTTGAAAGAACATTAATTTCATCGAATAACAAATACGATAGATACCAGCAAAGAAAGTATACTCTTACCCCTTCTGAACAAAGAGGAATGGAATTGTACTTCTCAGAAGCTGGCGATTGTTTTCATTGTCATGGAAGCACACCTTTGCTAACAGATGGACAGTTTCATAACAATGGTTTGGATGCAAATCCAGCAGATGGAAGAATGGCTGTAACAGGTAACCCTCGTGACAAGGGCAAATTTAAAAGCTCAACCTTAAGAAACATAGCACTTACCGCACCTTATATGCATGATGGAAGATTTAATACATTGGAAGAGGTCATTGATTTTTATAGTGAAGGATTAAGCTATTCGGAGACCATTGATCCACTGATGAAAGGAATTCAAAACAAAGGAGTACAATTAACACAGGCGGAGAAAGATGATTTACTTTCTTTTCTTCATTGTTTTACGGATAGCACCTTTATTGCAAATAAAGATTTTTCAAATCCATTCTAGAAATGCTCCGTTATCGAACGGATGAAGCGTTACACTATCTACTATGGTATTTTGCTTCAATCATTTTAGCTATTGGAAGCGACGATTTTGAGGGCGAAGGTGGTGGACCGCGACAACTCAAAATGCTGCCATTCATACTTTTATTTTTTTGCAATACTTTTTTAAAAAAGTATGAAAGTGAAATTTTATTTATTCCACTTTTTGTCTTGACACAAAAAGAAATCCTCCTACTCTCCGTTCCGGCGGACAGGCGTCAAAGTCAAGACTGTTTAAGAGCCGGTCAATAATTCATAATTAAACAATTTATAATTTAGCTTGTAAATTATTTGCTAGCATGTCGGTCTGAGTGAAATTTCGATAGAAATTTTTTATCGAAGAGCGTATGCTAGAAGAGAAATAGTTCATAGTTAGTTAATTTATGGTTTATAATTAGACAGTTTATAAATCTTGAACCTTAAACCAAAAACCGTGAACCAAAAACTTTTCTTACAACAAAAAAAGAAACTTTCGTATTCTTCTTTGGACCCGATCGTTATCCGGATCGCCACAGCGAATTAAAAAGGTCGCTTTTCTTTTATGCTATAATCAAAAATGAGCGTTGGGCCGACAGAAATGCGGGCCACGCGGAAGCGTGAATGTTAGAGACTTTATAAAATCAGCAAAAGTGCTTGCATCATTTGCTTTGATTTTGTTAGACTGCAGCAGAGAGCGGAGAAGCATATTTCTGTCTAGCTTTTTTTGGTACTTTTTCAGCAATGGAAAAAGTACGAAGAGAAAATCATTTAAAATTGTATTCTTTTCCTTTTTGTCTTGACACAAAAAGAAATCCTCCTACTCTTCGTTTCGGCGGACAGGCGTCAAAGTCAAGACTGTTTAAGAGCCAGTCTATAATTCATAATTAAACAATTTATAATTTAGCTTGTAAATTATTTGCTAGCATGTCGGTCTGAGTGAAATTTCGATAGAAATTTTTTATCGAAGAGCGTATGCTAGAAGAGAAATAGTTTATAGTTAGTTAATTTATGATTTATAATTAGACGGTTTATAAATCTTTAACCTTAGACATTGAACATTGAACCTTAAACATTGAACATTGAACCTTAAACATTGAACCTTAAAGCTTAAACCAAAAACACAAAGTCCCGCTAACATAATGCCAGCAGGACTCTTTTTTTTAACTAGGTACTAAATTTGAGATATAGCTCTTAATATTTTATAGTTTGATTGAGATCCCCAGCTTACCATTTGAAAATGCGTTTCCGCCCCCAAATTCTAAGTTGATTCCCAATTTCTCTGTAGGATAGTATCTACCTCCTACCTGTGCTCCAAGTCCTAAACCTGAAGTATGACTTCCAGGATACAATTCTGGTGATGACCAGCTGTAAAATCCTACATTTAACCCTCCGTATAAATCCCAGTTTTGTGGCATGTTTAAAATGGAGTTAAAATGGTAATTCCCGTTGGCTGAAATTCCAATAATTCTGTGATGATAATAATTCTTTTTTTTCCAATATTCGTTATAATCACGGTACGATAACTCTGCTCCCACAGTGATATCTTTGTGTACACCATGATCAAACCCCAGGTAAACAGGAATTCCCCAATGAGACAAACCTACACCTAGATTTAATTGAGATTGACCTTTCGCAATTGGATTCTGACCATACAACACCCCACCTAATAGGCAAAGCATCATTACACTTACAATTTTTCTTTTCATTTCTTTATTATTAGTTTTTTATAATTAATTCGTTCTGTTTAAGTTGTTTCACCCGTTAATGTTGCAGTGAATTGGACAACGATCGATTGTTTAAGATGCGTTGTACAACTGCTCCCACCCTATTAATTGAGTTTACGTTTTTGTTAACATAATACGTGATGCCTTTCTTTATCAAATCAGCCACCACTTGCTCATCTTCTTGTGATGAAATCATAATGATCTCGCAATTGGGACAATACCCCTTTACAATATTCACTACATCTCCACCTGTGAGCACATCCGGGTCTTTTTCGTTTATTAGGTAGTAGTCTAGCACGATAATATCTAAGTCCTCTTCTAATTCTTCAATACACTGATGTGCTGTAGTATATGATTTAATATCGAACTTGTAATTTTTATACATCTGCTCATTACATATTGTACTTATATACTTGGTTAAAGCTTTGTTTTGATATAAATCATCTTCAACTATTACGATTTTTACTTCTTGCTTGCTCATAACTTCCATATGCTAATTTGGTAAGTACATTACTACGACTATGCCAAAGAGATAAACTCCTGTTAATCAGCATATAATTCTAGAAATATTGGTCTTAAATTTTCAGATTGAAAAAGGAAAATTCAATTCGAAAAAGGTTTTAATCGTCATTCGCCGATTCTTTTAGCAGACGGTACACGGTGGTTTGTCCTATCTCCAGCTTTTCGGCAACTAGTTTTGTATTGTTATCGTATTTACGCATAAAGTAATCAACAATACGTCTGTTGTATTCTCGCAAAGAAATCTGTTGCCCAAGAAGATTGGGTGAGTTTTCTCGAAAGTCGATCATAATATCGCCTTCTTCTATTTGGTTGGTTACAGACATTACAATGGCTAACTCAATCACCGATTTGAGCTCTCTAATGTTTCCTGGCCATGTGTAGGTCAATAGCTTTTCTTGTGCAGCGGATGATAAGCTTTTAGAGTCGAGCTGATTTTCTTTGCAAAAGGAATTAATAAAAAATTTCGCTAGTAAAATAATATCGGACCCACGATCTCTTAAAGGCGGTAAATGGATAGGTACACCCTTTATTCGGTAGTATAAATCTTCTCTAAATCTGCGTTCTTTTACTTCTTCGAGCAGATCTAAATTGGTGGCAGTAATTATCCTACAATCAATTTTAACAGGACTGTTCCCTCCTATTCTAACAATTTCTCGCTCTTGCAATACACGAAGAATCTTGGCTTGTAGGTTCACATCCATTTCCCCAATTTCATCTAGGAACAAAGTTCCCCCATTGGCTTCTTCAAATTTTCCGATTCTGCGTGTAACGGCTCCTGTAAATGCTCCCTTTTCATGTCCAAACAACTCACTTTCGGCTAATTCTGCTGGAATTGCTGCCATGTTTACTGGAATAAATGGACCGTTACTAAACTTGGAATTAAAATGAATGGTTTTAGCTGTGATCTCCTTGCCAGTTCCTGTTTCTCCGGCTATGGATACATTAATGTTGGTATCCAACGATTTTTTAATGACTTCAAATAATTTGTTAATCTCTGGACTATCGCCAATGATATTGCTAAAGTTGTATTTGGCTTGTACTTCTCTTTTAAGCTTTCTTATCTCCTTCTTTAATCCACTGTTATCGCGGATATGCTTGATGCTTTGAAGTAATTTATTTCGAATATCCTTCTCCTTTACCAAATAATCAAACGCTCCCTTACGCAACAGATCTACTGCAGTTTCTACGTCTTCTTGCTCCGAAACAATTAATACTTCAATTTCTGGATTGAACTTTTTTACTTGTTCTAAAAGCAAATCTCCGGTGGTATCTGGCAGTCGATAATCAATAGAGACCACATCAGGATTTCGTTTGATTTCTTTCATCATCTCTTCACCGGTTACAAAACTTTCTACTTCAAAATCAGGATTTGATTCTAAACTATGTACCAAGAGTTTTCTGTACCAGTCGTTATCTTCAACAACAAAAATTAAAAAAGATTCAGATGCCATTTAATTATCTAGTTTACTTTGAAATGATGTACAAGTTTAACACTCAATTGTTCAATTGCCTACAACAATTTTAAATTGAATTATTCACTTCAATTAACTTGTTATTGGCTAGCTGGATAGCCTGAGCTACTTCCAATTCAATTCCTTCAATTAACGCATTCACCTCTGTCATCTTTAAAGTACCCTTTCTCCCTCCTTTTTCAAGCTTTTTCAATGCTTGGTATAAATCTGTTAATGAAAGATGATTGCACGGTGATGCCATTTTATGAGCGTATTCTGCCACCATTTCAATGTTTTCTTTTGCGGCTTCCTCTTTTAAGTGAACTAGCCCTTCTTCCATCGAATGAACAAAGGTTTCTAGCATATCTACAAAGAATGCTCTATCTCCACCACTAAGTTCTTCTAAGTTCTTGAAATTAGCCT
>CBDUEX010000038.1:0-8722 GCA_965366305.1 uncultured Bacteroidia bacterium
TGCAAACGGAGATTATCAATTTGTACAGCCGTATACTGGTGGAACAAATAGTTTCTTGATGACAACCAACACGGATGGATATCCTAATGGTTCTGCATTAACAACAGATAATTTAGAAGCTTCTTCATTTACTTCTGGAAATAATACAGATGAAAACAATGACTTTGGTTTCAATGAGTTTAATGCGATAAGCGGAACAGTTTATAACGACTATAATAAAAATCAAACACAAGAAACAGGTGAAGATGGGGAAGCTGGAATCACGGTTTATTTGTACAATGATGCAGACAATGATGGAGTGTTAGATGCTTCAGAATTAACACCGATTGATAGTGCAGTTACTAATAGTAATGGCGACTACAATTTCTCACAACCATTTACTGGAGGAACAAATAGCTTTATTGTCAATACTAAAACAGCAGATTACCCAACAAATTCAGCTTTAACTACCGATAACATCGAAACAGCAAGTTTCACTAGTGGTGGTAACAGCGACCCTGAAAATAACTTCGGATTTAATGAAGTAAATAAAATTACAGGAACTGTATTTTTAGATGCTGATTTGGACGGTGTGCTAGACGCAGGTGAAACAAAAAGAAGTGGAGTAGATGTATATTTATATGAAGACTTAAATAACAATGGAATTCTGGATGCAGGCGAAACAAGCGTTATTGATACTAAAGTAACTGACAGTAACGGAGAATACTCATTTACTGTTGATTATACCGGCGGTACGAATAGTTTTATTGTTAGAACTGACGAAGCAGATTATCCAGCTATGACTTACTTCACTACAGATGAGCAAGAAGTAGCTTCATTTACTTCTGGTAATAATGTAGATCCCAATAACGATTTTGGATATAATTTAAACAATGAAATCTCAGGTACTGTGTTTGAAGATACAGACAGCGATGGATTTAACGACGTTGGAGAAACAGGAACATACAATGTTTTAGTTATTCTATACGATGATGCAAATAATAATGGAGTGTTAGATGCTGCTGAGTCTATACTAGACAGCATGAGAACTGATGCTCAAGGAAACTATACCTTTGAAGTGCCTTATACTGGAGGTACAAATAGTTTTATTGTTAAAACAGACACAACAACACTTCCTGTTAACTCGAGCCTAACAACAGATAATATCGAGACTGCTAGCTTTACAAGCGGAGGTAATTCTGATCCTAATAATGATTTTGGACATGACGGATGTTCTACCAATGCTGGATTAGTTGGACCTAATACTACTTGTGCTAAAGAAGATCAATTATTTGCAGTAAGTCCTGCAGTTTCAGGTGCAAGTTATGCATGGACATTTAGTGGTCCTTCAACACCATCTACTTCTACGGCGGCAAGTCAACTTGTTCAGTGGGATTCAGCAGGAGTTTATAACATCGAATTAATAGTAAGCATTACAGGATGTACCGATACGTTCAATAAAGCTATAAATGTTACTGCGGCAGTTTATGCTTCTGCAGTTCCAGCAGATACTGTTTGTAGAGGTGGAGAAACTGTTCTTGATGGAACGGCTTCTTCAACTGGAGTTAGTTTTGACTGGACAATAGTAAGCGGAGATGTTTACTCAATCGATATTGGTCCTCAAACTAGTCAGCCAACTGTTAGTCCTTTAGTGACTACTGTATACAAAATGACAGTTACTGATCAATTGAACGGATGTTCACGTGTAGATTTTGTAACTGTTAATGTTGATGTAAATCTTAACCCTACTGCTGTTATTGATGCGGTTGATCCTGTTTGTGAAGGAGAGCTTTTATCATTAGATGGTTCAAATAGTCAAGCACCAGTTTCAAATTCAAGTGCTACTTTAGGGCATTATTGGTTTGCTGACGGAAGCTTATTTAGACAATTCCAAGACACAGCGATGATTCGAATAGATTCTACCACACAATATAAACTAGTGGTTGTAGATCTAAGTACAACTTGTGCTGATACAGCTGAAGTTTCTGTTACGCCATTATTGAAACCTGTAGTTACTACTTCTAAAGTAGATCCTACTTGTCAATTAGATAATGGTCAAATAGTATTTACAATTACTGATAACGCAACAAGAACATCTTTAGAACTTAGTATTGATGGAGGTGCAACATATCCTTATACTGTGGCTGATAACAGCGGCACTTATACACTATCTGGTTTAGCGGAAGATACATATAATCTTTCTGCAAGATGGTCAAACGACGATTGTCCTGTTTCACTTGGTGCTCAGGTATTAACTGATAACACTGTTATTCCTACGGTTAGTGCATTAAATGCAATTAACGGTGGAAGTTTTATTCCAGGGGATACAGTTAAATTAGAAGGACAAGATGTGCTTGATTTATATGCTAATTCAAATGCTTCTGGTTCGTTTGCTTGGTCAGGTCCAAATTCATTTAGTGAATCAACCCAAGGAGTAAATGTTACGTTGTCTGCATCATATGCTGATACTGGAAATTACATAGTAGAATATACAAACTCTGATGGCTGTTCAATTATGGATAGTGTTTATGTAGATGTTAAGGTTTACAATACAATTTCAGGAACAGTTTATAAAGACAATAATGATAATAGCGACTTAGATGCTACTGAGCCAGGATTGGCCGGAGTAACTATCTATCTATACAATGATGCAAATGGAAACGGAACAATTGATTTAGCTGAAGCTACACCAATTTCAAGTGATGTAACAGATGCTAATGGATATTATGATTTCAAGCTATTGTATGTAGGTGGCACAGACAACTTTATAATAACTACAGAAAGAACTGATTATCCTGATGGAATACGTTATACAGAAGAATCAGACAACCAAAGAGAAGTTCAATTTGCTGCAGGTAACTTGGATTCACCAAACAATGACTACGGCTATGTTCCTAACATGGGAATAGGGTCTACAGTATTTCATGATGAAAACCGTGATGGTGTTCAAAACAATGGAGAAACAGGAATTGCAGGTGTAATTATTCAAGTATTTGCAGATGCAAATGGTGATGGAACTGCTGATAACAGCACGGTTCTAGGAACAGATACTACAGATTCTAACGGAAACTACTACATTGGACAATTGATTCCAAGTAAGTATGTTGTTGTTATTCCTTCAAGTAATTTTGACCAAGGTGATGCCTTAAAAGCATTCCCAGCGTCATCTTCTGGAAACGGAACAGATGATGGAACAGACGGAGACGATAACGGAATACAAGCTAACGTTGGAGGAACAACGATTTCAGCTACAATCGAGTTAACTGAAGGTGGCGAGCCACAAAATGAAACAGGTCAAGGATCAGGTCAAGAAACTTCAAACGGAACAATTGATGAAAACGGAGACATGACTGTTGATTTTGGATTCTATTGTGGTTGCGATATTTCATTAGCTGGAATTTCTTCTAAAGCGATAATAGTTTCGGATGTAGATCCAGTGAATTTATCGTTCGATGTATCAAATGCAGGTAATGAGCCTTTAGAAAATGTAACTATTTCAGGAACATATTCTACAGATGGAGGAACTACAAACACAAGTCTTTCAGCTGCAAATTATGTTAGTGGAGATGTTAACGCAAATAGTAAAATTGACTTAGGTGAAGTTTGGAAATATCAAATTACAGGAGCTACCTTCTCCTATACTCAAGGACAAAGAGTTGAGGTTAAAGCGGTTGTTCGTGCAGAAGCATGTGATACTGTAGAAGCTGACTTTGAATTTGTTATTAGAACATTTGGAACCAACGTTGACGTAGTTATGCCAGATGACTGTTTCCTTCCAGGAGATACTATTCAAGTAGGCTTTATAACTCGTTTGTTAATCGATGAAGATTACGAGAAAGCACCAACTAACTCGGCTGGAAATCCAATTCCTAGAGTGCGTTATAATGCATATTTACAGTCATTTACAATCACCGGAGTAAACAACGGCAACTCGTTTGATCCATTTAACCCACCTTCTAATGTTAATATAGCAGCGTATCAAGTACAAGGTGCTGACAGTGGAAGAGTTGGAGGAAATATTTTAGATGAGTGTGAGCCAGTTAATTCTGTGAAACTACCTTGTACAGGAACCAATCAAGATGTTTCTTGTGAATTCCCAGATTGGACATTTATTGTTGATGTTGTAATTCCAAATACTACCAACTTAGATAGTTTCGTAGTCACTGCTCAAGATATATTTGATGTTGATTTGTTATTAGAATCAGGTGTAGGGACTAACGTATTTAGTTTACTAACAACTCTTACAAATCAAACTGCTAATGATTCTGGAAAAGTTTATAGATGTGAGCAAGACTTTGGAGACTTAAGAGACGAGTATGGAACTGCAGATACAAGTAACGGTGCTTATCACTTAGTGAAATCAAACCTAAGATTAGGGTTCTTAATTGATTCTGAACATTCTGGAGCACCATCGGTAAATGGAGATGGTGATGACGTAAGTGATTTAGATGATGAAGATGGGTGGTTGAATCCAAGCTTGGTATTTAGTGTATCAGATACGGTAACCATGAACTTTAGAGTGTTTAATAACACAGGTACGGGTGCATTCTTAACAGCGTTTATTGATGCAGATGATGATCGAGCCTTTGACTCACTCGAAATTGTTAGTGTAGGAATACCTGATTCTTCTGGATACCAAAACATCAGCATGGACTATATCGTTCCACTTGACGTGATAGATGGAGACATCAATATTCGATTTAGATTAACTACAGATCCAAACATTGGTTCTAAAGGACCTGCCAGCGATGGTGAAGTAGAAGATTATGGTGGTATAACTGCTGTTCCAGTTTCATTAATAAGCTTGAATGCAGAATTAATAAATACGAAAGATGTATTGGTGACTTGGAGCACTGCTTCAGAAATCAACAACGATCGATTTGAAGTTGAGCGAAGATTTGAAGGAGAGTCTGAATTTACTTACATCGGCCAAGAGAGTGGAAATGGAACTACAAACAGTATCAAAAACTACAGATTTGTAGATGACCAGAACAACTGGCCAAGCACTATTGCTTACTACCGATTGAAACAAGTAGATTATGACGGTACAGAAGTGTACACTGAAATAGTTGCTGTAACTAAGAAAGGAGCAGTTGAGGCTATAGTTTATCCAAACCCTACTCAAAATCAAGCTACTGTTACTATTTTAAGTGATAGTAAAACAATATCTAAATCACTAAACATAGTAGATATGTTTGGAAAAGATGTTACTCCAAGTGTTGGCATTGCTGACCTTAATGGTGCGTACACTATCGATACAAGAGCGTTACGAAATGGAACGTACTTTATTGAATTGATAGTCAATAATCAAAAAGTTGTTAAGCGATTAACAATTACTAGATAGTACGTACTAGGCTATTTAGTGACTTGAAAAAGCCCTGTTTTAACGGGGCTTTTTTGTGTCTATATGAATTCAATATTTCTCGATATTGGAAAAAATCCTATAATTGGCTAAAGTTCAATTGAGTATTTTGAAGTAACGTAAATCTCTTGCTGTCAGTTAGTTAGAAATATCGTAAATTGGATTGGCACGCTTGTTGTCTTCGCGTAGGTACTAATTACCTACTTATGAGAAGATTGAAGACAATTTACCTCGCACTATTTTTTACTTTTGGATTTGCAACTTTTGCAAGTGCCCAAACATGCCCAACGAAGTATGCTGTTTCTGCAGTTGATTCGATTGGTAATGTGAGTAATGTTGACAACGGCTTAGGTTCCCCTGACAATTTGGGAGTAACATTTACCCGAGGCAATAGCGGTACAAATTCATTTGTGACCTTTGATTTGGGAGAAGAGCTTCCTTCAGGCACAGAGGTTTGTATCTCAGTGAAAATGATTAATTGCAATAACTCTGGAAAGTCATATGGAGAATTCTATATCTATGCTGCAGACAGTAATACAAATCCTACAACTGGATCTTTTTATATTCAAGGTGGACTGAAAACGTTTACCAATAGTAGCTGGGCTGAGATATGTGTAACGTTAAACACAGATACGAGATACCTCAGAATTAGGGATGCCGGTGGGTGTGAATTTCAAATGGACTACATAAGTTATGAGGATTGCTTTTCAATAGATTATCCTTCAACCCCAAGTTGTTCAGGAACAAATACTTTTACATACCAATCTTCAATATCAATTTCTGGAACATCGGTAACTAGAAGTCCATTGCTTGTAAATGGATCAGTCACGTCTTTTAAAATACCTACAACGCTTCCAACCGCGTTTGGTTCTGCTGTTTATATAAACGTTGCAGAGGCAATTGCTTGGGATGGTTATAGTACAAGAAAGAATACTACACCTCAAACAGAAGAAAAATATAAAGTAGTATTTTATTCAGGAGGTTCAATAGCATACCAAACACCTTATACCGGAGATATTCCAGATGGGATGAACTCTGCCGAATGGAAAGGAAGCTTAGGGGTAACAACCTACTTCCCAAATGGAGTGGATAGTATTTATATTATTCATTATAATGATGCAACTCTAGGAGCAACAACTTCAGGGTCTGCAAATTCATTGGTTCCTGCTTCTGTATGTTTTAATTATACACCTGCGGCAAACAAAATCTCGGGGATTGTATGGGAGGATATTAATTACGACCAAGTAAAAGACGCAGGAGAATCAAAAATTGCAGGAACTACACTTTATAGGATTCGTGATATTAATAAAAACGGTGTTTATGATACGGGAGACGTATTAATAGATAGTACAACTTCGAATGGATCAGGATATTATGAATTTGATAGTATCCCATTCTCATGTGTTTCAGGAGTATATACGCAACAAATAAACGCTTCGGCAAATGATGTTGATGAGCGACTTTTGTCTGGTTCAATAACCAATTCTTATGCAGGATTTTATAATGAGAACACTGGATTTAGATTTACTGGTATCGATATTCCGGCTTCAGCAACAATCTCAGATGCATATATTACGTTTACTGCCTCTTCTACCTATAACGGAACAGGAACAAGTGTTATAAAAGCAGAGGATGTTGGAAATTCTAGTGCATTCTCTTCTATTACCAGTATTGTACTAGGAAAAACAACAACAAGTGATACTGTAATATGGAATTTGCCGGCTTTTACAGCTGAGAATGCATACAATACACCAGACCTTACAAATTTAATAGATGAGGTTCGCAACAGAGGAGATTGGTCCAATGGAAACGCAATGTCGTTTTTAGTATATGGCCCAGCTGCAAGTACAGCTTCAGATCGTCATTCGGCGTACATGTTTGATGCAAGCAGCACAAAAGCACCGACTTTATACATAGAGTATTCAGATACTTCATGCAACGAGGATTATATAATTACCACCAAGACAAGTGATTTTGGTCCAGGATATATAATGAGTACCGACAATATAGAAACAGCAAGTTTTACTAATGCTGCGAGTCACGATCAAAATAATGATTTTGGTATCACACCACCTAACGTAATTAGTGGAACAGTATTCTACGATAAAGGAAGAAACGGAGTGAAAGCAGGTAATGTTGGAGAGCCAGGAGTAAAACTTTATTTACTGCAAAATGTAGATTCATCTGCTTTAGAGAGCAATGTAAATGACAGTGTAGATGTTAAGCTTTTTGGCCAACAAGAAAGCTGGAACAATTGGAAGTTTAAAGTAAGAAATAACGGTACAACTGCAGTAATGTGGAGTGTAAGTGTAGACGGGGCAAATTATTTACCAGATACATCAAACTTAGGCAATATGGCTACGGTTGATTATTCAGATACCTTGAATGCAGATGATAGTACCTATAGCTTTACCTTTAGTGGTAAAACGGCACTTGCTGCAGGAGCAACTAGTGCAGAGATTTGGAAGATAAGCTTCTTTGGAAGTGCAATATCTTCAGATGGATTTGTAGTGAACGGAACAAAAGTATTACCTGATGGTCTTATGGCTGGAGTTGTGGATCAAACCACTACCGATGCGAATGGCGATTATGTGTTTTATGCACCTTATACCGGAGGAACAGATACCTTTTATGTAACTACCCATGAGCCAAGTTATGCAACTGAGGTAAATATGACCACAGGGAACTTGCAAACCGCAGTATTTACCGAAGGAGGAAACTCAGATCCGAATAACAATTATGGATTCAATGGAAAGACAAAAATCACTGGATATGTATTTAATGATTTAAATGCAGATGGCGATAAAGATAAAGGAGAGCCAGGGGAAGAAAATATTGAGTTGTATTTATATGCAGATGCAAATCACAACGATACCTTAGATGCATCTGAAACAACAGTATTAGAAACTACAAAAACGAGTAAGAGTGGACGATATAAGTTTAAAGATTGGTTTTATGGAGATAGCTTAAGCTACATCGTAACATCAAAATTGGCTGATTATCCATCTAATACAAGTGCAACAACAGATAATATTGAAGAGGCAACTTTTGCTTCTTATAATGGACTAGATCCACAAAACAACTTTGGATTTGTAGAGCCTAATGTAATAAGAGGAACGGTATTCCATGATGCAAATAGCAATGGAGTAATGAATGCTTCAGAAAATGGAAGTTCGGGAGTAACAGTATATTTATATGCCGACGAGAATGATAATGGAGTATTAGATGTAACTGAGGCTAATGCAATAGATAGTTTGGTATCTGATTTAAACGGAGATTATTCTTTTGAAAGAGAGTTTACTGGTGGAATGATGAGTTACATCGTCAATGTAGACACAACAACGCTACCAACCAATTCGAGTTTAACTACAGACAATATAG
>CBDUEX010000039.1:0-8677 GCA_965366305.1 uncultured Bacteroidia bacterium
GCATCCCAATTATCAATCTCACTAGGGATATTGGATGTAACATCTGATAGTTCTATAGTTTGCCAAGCAAGACAATCTACTTTTACACGAACATTTTCGCCACTTTCCATTCCGTTGAACAGTAAGATTTGCTTTCCTTGAAAATCCAGGTTCAAATGATCCTGTAATTTGCGAAGTGAAATTTCATCGGCCTTTCGCTTCTCTACCTTTTGAACTTTGAAAAATTCGGTTTCCATATCCGAATAAAACGGTTCTCGAATTGGAATATTGATATGAACTGGGCCCAGAATTTCATTCTCGAAATACACATTTACTTGTTTTGCAATTTCAGCAAAGGCATTTGGGTTTTCATAGTTATGTGGAGTTTCAAACGAGGCTCGAATGTGATTTGCGAATACTTCTTTTTGTCGGATCGCTTGTCCATCCCACGCATCAATTTGTTCTGGTGGTCTATCTGCAGTAAGTATTATTAACGGAATTCTGGCATAAAACGCCTCGGCAATCGCAGGATAATAATTTAAAGCAGCCGTGCCACTTGTACAATTTAGAATAACCGGGGATTGGAGTTGTTTGGCCATGCCCAATGCAACAAATCCAGCACTTCGCTCATCCACTATGGATGTGATAGGAAGATTTGTATTTGAAATAGCCTAAATTATAGGTGCATTTCTGCTACCAGGAGAAAGCACCGCCCGACTCGCTTTTAAGCCCGAAATTAAACTATTCACACATCTGTTTACTCCCATCAATTGCTACAAAGTTGAATTCTTTATTTTTAAAACAAAGAAGTTAAAAATCTATTTTACCTTTGACACGTTTTAATACAAATGGCAATAGAATTAAAAATTCCTTCCGTTGGAGAATCGGTTACCCAAGTAACCATTGCATCTTGGTTAAAAGAAGATGGGGACTATGTAGAAATGGACGAGGCTGTAGCTGAGTTAGAAAGTGACAAAGCGACTGTTGAATTGAACGCTGAAAAATCTGGTGTTTTAAAAATATTGGTTGCAGAAGGCGAAGATGTTGAAATAGGTGCTGTAGTGGCAAGTATTGATACAGATGCTGCTGCACCAGAAAAGAAAGCGGAAGCTCCTTCAACCGACAAAAAGGAGGCTCCAACCGCCAAAGTTGAAGAAAAACCGAAGCAAGAAACTCCTGCAACGGCTGCAAGTAAAAGTTATGCTTCAGGATCTCCAAGCCCAGCTGCATCTAAAATACTTGCTGAGAAAGGAATTAGTGCTGCTAACGTTATTGGTTCTGGAAAAGATGGAAGAATCACTAAATACGATGCTATGATGGCTGAAGCGGGTGCATTTGACTACACCACTCCATCTGAGCCGAGTAGAGAGCAACACCGTGAAAAAATGAGCAATCTTCGTAAAACAGTTGCTCGTAGATTAGTTGCCGCAAAAAATGAAACTGCCATGCTTACCACGTTTAACGAGGTAAACATGCAACCTATATTTGATACACGAACAAAATACAAAGAGAAATTCAGAGAAATTCATGGTGTAAATCTTGGATTCATGAGTTTCTTCACGAGAGCGTGTGCTCTTTCATTGCAAAAATTCCCTAAAGTGAATGGTTATTTAGATGGCGAAGAAATTGTAATGAACGACTTTGTAGATGTATCCATTGCAGTTAGTAGCCCTAAAGGACTTATGGTACCCGTAATGAGAAACGTGGAATCCATGACCATGTGGGAAATTGAAGCAGAAGTAAAACGATTGGCTCTAAAAGCTAGAGACGCAAAACTTACGATTCCAGAAATGACTGGTGGAACATTCACCATTACCAATGGTGGTGTATTTGGGAGTATGTTAAGTACACCAATCATCAACCCTCCACAAAGTGCTATTTTAGGAATGCACAATATTGTAGAGCGACCAGTGGTTGAAAATGGCTCTATTGTAGCACGACCAATTATGTATGTAGCGTTAAGTTACGACCATAGAATAATTGATGGAAAAGAATCTGTTGGCTTCTTGGTTAGCGTTAAAAACTATCTTGAAAATCCGGAAACCATGCTTATGGGTAAAGACCCTATGGATGTGTTAATGGGATTCTAATGAATTAAACATATTGAAAGAGCCCACGTATTGCGTGGGCTTTTTTGTTGCACTAGAAGTAATAAGTTCCATAAATTTGGCAAGTAGCGTAAACAATTTGCAAAAGAATTTGGAAATGAAAATAAAATTGACTTACCTTTGTTAGTGAACATTCACTAACAATAGTAAATAATTATCATGAACGGAAAAAACAACATCGCAATAGGCTTCATCGTAATGGGCCTGTTTATGGCCTATGGCTTCTTACTTATCTACCTTAGAGACTTTGCTCCTAATGCCAAAGAGTGGGCAGAATCTTATGGTATTGGTAAACATTTTGAAGCCAGACTTGCTCACGTACACGGCAACTTATTTGCCTTCCTAAATATTTTAATGGGCTATTTGTTGCTTCATTTTAAAGATAAAATTCACAATACCAAGGCAATTTCTTGGCTTGCTCTTACTGGCCTTTTAATGCCCATTGGAATTCTTGCTGAAATATATTTAGGCTTACCTCCAGCCCTAGTCTTAGTTGGAGCTACTGCAATGACAACTTCCGTAGTTTGGATGGGTATTGCGTTTTTAAATATGAAAAGATCATAGGATGACAGAAGTGACAACAAGCAGGCAATTTGAAATAATAGAAGCTGCTGGTAAAATTCTTACCAATTCTGGCGTTGGTGGCTTGACTATCAAAAACCTTGCTAATGAAATGAATTTTTCCGAAGCAGCTATTTATAGGCATTTTACCGGTAAAGAAAAGATTGTTATTGCCATGTTAGACTACTTGGTTAGCAACATGGATGAGCGTTTCACAGCTGCTCTAAACAACAATCAAAATGCCGAAGATAAATTCATCACGCTTTTTCAAAATCAGTTTCAATTCTTCAAGAAAAATCCTCATTTTGGAGTGGTTATATTCTCTGATGGTTTATTAGACGAAAGCTTGAGGATTAATGAGTCTATTTCAAAAATTATGGAAGTTAAAATCAAACACCTGACTCCTATAATTTTAGAAGGCCAAAAAAATGGCATCTTTATCAATACCATTCCAGAGAGTGAACTATTGCACATCATTATGGGATCAATTCGACTGCAAATGTATAAATGGAGAGTGGCTAATTTCAGTTTTGATATCGTTACAACCGGTGACAAAATGATTCAATCATTACTTAGTTTAATTAAAACGAAATGAAAAAATATGTTTCATACCTTCTCGCAATAATTCTAGCTGGATTTGGATTGCTAACTTTATTTCTTAGCACATCTGTTATTCTTGACCTTTTTGGTGTGCGAGCAAGAGAGGGGAATTATGTATTATTTGTAGTTTGGTCTAACTTTATTAGTAGTATTTTATACTTAGTAGCTGCTTACGGATTTATTAAAAATCAAAAATGGACGGTTACTCTTCTCGCAATTTCAACGATTATACTGCTTGGTGCTTATATTGGACTTCATATTCACGCTAATTCTGGAGGAATTTATGAGATAAAAACAATGGGTGCGATGGTCTTTAGAACCTTACTTACACTTGCATTTGCACTGCTTGCATATTTTTCAATCAATAGACAATCTCAAATTAGAAAAACGTAATATGATAATTACAAATGCAGTCTTCGGTATTCTTACTTTATTAATAGCATGTATTAGAAGCGGAAGTATCGCTATCACCACAACATCTAATCAGCTTAACATAAAATTAACAACCAATTTCATTCGTAGTTATTACACCCATACATACAGTAAATAGAAACACTAAAATACATAAAGAATATGCAGGAATCCACAATATATATCAGATTTACAAGAATTTATTCAATCTCTTTAGACCAATGAATATTAAAGAACTACATAAACAAGACAAAGAGGTTTCCGCCCTTAGTTTATTCAAAGGTGAAACAGGTGATGCTACTTCCATTCAGCTAAAAGAAAACGGAAGCCTTAAGGAACATGTTTCAAAGATTCCGGCACTACTACTCTGCGTAATTGGCCAAGTGGTTTATGAAGACGAACTCTCTAACAGAATAGCATTAATGCCTGGAGATTATGTCAATATAATTCCAGACATAAAGCATAAACTAACTGCCTCAAAACAATCTCAACTCGTACTGTACAAGTAAAAAAAACAACCCATGAAGTTAGTTAATATTCACAAACAATCTGTTCTGCTTTTAATTCTACTACTGCTTTCAACCCAAGGTATCGCCCAGAAATGGAGTTTAAAACAATGCATTGATTCTGCTCAAACGACTAATAAAAATTTGCAGATAGCTAAAAACAACATTGCAATAAGTACTCAAAAAGAGCGAGAAGCTAAATCAAATCTATTACCAAGACTTTCCGCAAATGCTGATTATAAGTATTTTACAAATCTCCCATACCAGTTGATGCCGCTATCTACCTTTAATCCAGCCGCCCCTGAAGGGCAATTCCAGGAAACTCAATTTGGAGTTCCACATAATATTAATGCCAATCTACAACTTGCAATCCCTATTTACAATGCTCAAGTTTATGGAGGAATTGAAGCTACTAAAATTGCATCAGAGTTAACAAATCTAAAGCTTCAAAAAGATGAAGAACAGCTCTATTTTGAAATAACAAACTTATATTATAATGCTCAAATACTCCATGCACAAAAAGCTTTTCTAGATAGTAATCTAGCGAATGCTTCTCGCATATTATCCAACTTAAAGCTACTTCAAGAGCAATTGCTTGCTACGGGAACTGATGTGGGCAAAGTAGAACTACAGATAGCTCAATTACTAAACAAAAAAGAAACAATAAACAGCTCTTTAACACGGGTGCTTAACACATTAAAATTTGCGATTGGCATTTCATATGAAACGCCTTTTGATGTAGAGACTATGTTTAGCTCAGTTAGTCTAACTACCTATCCTGCTCAAATATCTTTAGACTCCAGGTTAGTGCTAACCCAAAATAAGTTAACTAGCAACGAGCTTAAAACACTCAACAACACCAGATATTTACCCAGTGTAAACTTTATCGGAAGTTTGGGAACCACAGGTTTTGGATATGACAAGGAGCCTAATACCTTCCTTGATTTTTATCCGCTTGGTTTTGCTGGCGTGCAAATCTCTTATCCTATTTTTAATGGCACAGTAACCGTTAGAAAAATCGACCAAAAGAAAATTGAACTAAGAAATAATCAACTAACAGCTGCACTAATTCAAGATAGAACAAAAATGCAAATAACTAACAACCAATTGCAAAGAGGTAGCACTTTTCGGGCTCTAGAAACAACACAACAACAAATTAAATTAGCACAAACTATATATAACAATACCAATTTACAACAAGCTCAAGGAATTGCATCTTTAACCGAAGTTCTTTTGGCAGACAACGCATTGAGAGAAGCCCAACAAGCAAACGTTAATGCGATTATTGAATACTTAAAAGCCGATCTAGAATTAAAAAAACTAACCGGGAACATCTCAAATTGGCATGAATGAATTAAAATAAATAAAATGAACTGGAAAAAAATCATATGGATAATAGTTGGTGTTGCCTTAATTGCTGCCTTCATTATCAAATTAAAAACCAACAAAAAAATAGCTGTTGACAACGTTTTTCACTACGATAAAGAACAGCCAATTAATGTAGAAGTTAAGACCATAAATCTTCAAAATATCAATTCGTCTTTAGCGTATTCTGGCACATTTGAGCCAAATAGAGAAACCAAAATTAGTGCCGAAACACAAGGGAAGATAAACTCAATCGCTGTAAATATTGGAGATTATGTTAGCACAGGTCAAACCTTACTACAATTGGACAATTCCTTACTCAAACTGCAGTTAAAAAGTGCTGAAGTACAAATTGAAGGTCTGGAAGCAGATGTAAATCGATTTACAATCTTATTCCAATCGGATGCGATTCTAGGTGTTCAATTAGAGAAGGCTAGCTTAGGCTTAAAAGCTGCTAGAATCCAAAAAGCGACTCTTTTAGAGCAAATTAACAAATCTACAGTTCGTGCTCCGTTTAGTGGGGTTGTTACTATGAAATTTACAGAAATTGGGGCGTTTGCCGCTCCAGGGATGCCCTTAATTCAACTTACAGATTTAGGGAATTTAAAATTCACTATTAACACTTCCGAAAACGAATTAAACCAATTTCAGCTTGGAAAAAACTACACGATTACTGCAGATATTTACCCCGATGAAGTGCTAGAGGCAAAAGCTACACTAATTGGAAGCAAGGCAAATATGGGCGGTAGTTTCCCAATTCAGTTTACTTCAAAAAATTTAGAGAAATTTAAAATTAAAGCTGGAATGTTTGGTAAAGTTTCTCTTCAAAATGAATTGGTTAAAACAGGATTTATAATCCCTTCTTCCGCAGTTTTTGGAAATGCACTTGAGCCCAAAGTCTATCTCGTTAAGGAAGGGAAGGCTATTGTCCAAAACATTAAAATATCTCATAAAACTCAAAATCAATCAGTAGTCTCAAGTGGTATACTAGAAGGGGACCTCGTGATTGTTAACGGTTTAATTAACCTATTTGATGGAGCTAATGTAACATTCAAAAAGAACTAGCTAATTATGAATCTTACAGAAATATCAATCAATAGGCCTTCTCTCATTATCGTACTATTTAGTGTTTTAACACTGCTTGGCTTTATCGGTTATCAAAATTTAAGCTATGAATTGATGCCCGATTTTAATCAACCAGTGGTTGTAATTAAAACAGGCTATCCTGGTGCTGAGCCCAACGAGGTAGAAACTTCAGTGTCTCGAAAAATTGAAGATGCATTGTCTAATTTAGAAGGTGTTGATTATTTAGTATCAAAATCGTTACCAAATGCATCCGTAATTATTGCTAACTTAAAGTATGGCACAAATCTAGACAAAGCAATGCAAGATGCACAACGCTATATCGATAACATTCGAAAGGATTTACCAGCAGATATACTAAGTCCAGAGATGAGTAAAGTATCTCCGAACGACTTACCTATCATGTCTATTAGTGCTACCAGTGATCTGCCATCAACCGTGTTTTATCAGAAAATGAAAGATGACTTTTTACCGCAAATACAACAGTTAAAAGGAGTAGCTGAGATTACACTTCTAGGTGGAGAAGAAAGAGAAGTTCAAGTAAAAGTAGAGCAAGACAGACTAAAGAGCTATAAAGTTTCACTCTTGCAAGTTGTAGAATCTATTAACCGTTCTGGTTTGGATTTGCCTGCAGGCAAAGTTCACACCAATCAAGAGAACAACACCGTCCGATTAACTGGAAAATTTAACACCGTTGAAGACATAAAAAATGTTCAGGTTGCAATGCCTGCACCAGGAAGCCCTGTTTATGTGAAAGATATCGCCACAGTTATTGATGGCACTAAGGAAACTTCTTCTTACAGCAGATACAATGGGAAGGCAGGCATAGGATTATTACTGAAAAAACAAGGAGATGCCAATGCCGTTGATGTTTCTCGATTGGTAAAAGAAAAATTTATTACAATAGAGCAACAAAATAAAAATGCAAACGTACATTTTATCATTGCGGATGACAGCACAGACAACACCATAGCAGCTGTAAATTCAGTAGTATTCGATTTAATACTGGCAGTATTGTTAGTTTCTCTTGTTATGTTACTGTTTTTAAGAAGTTTTAGAAACTCCTTAATCGTTCTGATCGC
The DNA here is from genome assembly GCA_965366305.1 of uncultured Bacteroidia bacterium. Lineage (GTDB taxonomy): Bacteria > Bacteroidota > Bacteroidia > NS11-12g > UBA9320 > UBA9320. Next base: position 7,696 of record CBDUEX010000039.1, read on the forward strand.
TATACCCACTTCTCTTGTAACTGCATTCGCAGTAATGTGGTTATTAGGCTATACGTTAAACTTAATGACCCTGCTTGCAATGTCATTAATAATTGGAATTTTAGTAGATGACGCAACGGTGGTATTAGAGAATATTCAAAAACATCTAGATAGAGGCAAAGAAAAAAGAGTAGCCGCAATGGACGGAAGAATGGAAATTGGATTTTCAGCTCTCTCAATTACCCTAGTAGATGTAGTTGTGTTTTTGCCTATCCTCTTCTTACAAGTATTTGTCGCCGACATGCTAATGCAGTTCTCTGTAGTAGTAATTACTTCAACGCTAACAAGTTTATTAGTTGGTTTTACTCTTACACCTTGGTTGGCTTCTCGAATAGGGAAAAAAGAGGATTTGCAACCTACCAATTTCTTCAATCGTTTTTTACTTTGGTTCGAAAAACAGCTTGAGATTTTTACTGATTGGTACGGAAGAAAGTTGACATGGGTCTTATCGCATAAACTTATTTTTACGGGGCTTGTGTTGTTGCTTTTCGTTATGACCTTAGGCATTATGAAACAAGGAATTATTGGGAAAGAATTGATTTCAACGGGCGACCAAGGCAAGTTTAAATTGGCCTTAGAGTATGATAAAACCACTGCTATTCAACAAAATAATTTAATCTCAACAAAGATAGAAAGCTACTTACTAGACCAACCTGAAATTGCAACTGTTTTTAGCAATGTTGGCGGCCCTAGTACAGGACTAGGAAGTCTTGGTGTAGGATCTGTAAACAAAACAGAATTCACCATCCAATTAATAGACAAAAAAGAATTAAACGACATACCTACTGAGTCGTTCATGAAAAATCTCAGAGAAGATTTAAGAATAAAATTCCCGAATATCAATTATTCTATGGCTGCTTTAGGGCTAATACCTAGATCAGCACCTATTGAAATTACGCTAAGCGGCAGTAACTTAGAAACCGTGATGAGCAATGGAAATGAG
>CBDUEX010000040.1:0-8648 GCA_965366305.1 uncultured Bacteroidia bacterium
ATAGATGAGGAACAAAACAATCAGATTACTAACATTCAATTAATGGCAAATGAAAAAGAATCATTAAGCCAGGATGCATTAACTTTTATTTGTGGTGATTTCAATGTTAATCCCACAAGTGATTATCCTTGGAGTGAAGGATACAATACTTTAATTAACAATGGAGAATATATAGATACTTTTCTGGAAATTTATCCTGGTGCCAATAATAAGCCAGCTCAAAATATTTATAATACAATAGGAGGTGGTTTTCCGGGTAGAATCGACTACATACTTGAGAAGAGTAACTCTCAAATCAAAATTCTAGAATCTCAAATCATTTTTACAGAAAATATTGTTGGGAAAATATCTGACCATAACGCAGTACTAACCAAAGTAACTTTTGTTAGGTAATTATGTGTTTTATTGTGATGAAGAACGGCATTCAACAATCGTTGTAGGTAATTAAACCAGTATTGAGACTATTTAAAAAAAATACAGTTCCAAGACGAGATTTGACGATAGATTCTACAAATGAATTGAGAGACTTGATGGATTCGATTGTTGCTAAATTGCTAGACGATTCTTGTCCATGTAGATATCCTAGATTTATTGAACTGATTTCTTTCTATCACAATAATTTTGAAGCTGGACCTGTTTTTTGTGCAGATACGAACTATTTAATCTCAGCTGCAATCTATCAAGAACATTACCTTAAAGAAATTGAAAGGATCTCAGAAAACTGTCTGGGTGACTATAATGACATACGCTACGAGTGTTCAATATGTTCTTCAACATTTAAAAGAGTTGCAAATCAATACAGCATTAATTTTGAATTCGAGTATATGATAGTGGAGAATTTAAAGATTGAATCTAAAATCGGACAATTACCTAGCTACCCACTCCCTCTTTTACAAGGTTTATTCGGATTTGAGGATAAAGAAATTCTTAAATTCAGTAGTCATTTCAAACTCTCAACCAAAGAAGAAGTATTTAACTATCTAACTGAGAAAAAACAACCTACAACAAAAGCTAAACTGCATTAAAACGAATTTTACACGCAACGTTGGATTTCATAGCTTTTAAAATACTTCGTATTTTAGCTGCAGAAACAAAGTATAGCCGCAGCCCATTAGGCTTAATTAAATAAGATGAAGAAAATTACATTATTAATATTTCTAAGTGCAATTGTCTCAAGTGCTATCGGACAGGTAAATTGGAATAACACTTCATTTGTGCATAGAAACGGCCAGGTGATTGAAGATGGACAAAACAATAGCGTTCAATTAGAGGGCGTAAACCTTGGAGGATGGCTAATGTGGGAAGGGTGGATCTGGAATGGAGGATTTACTCAACAAAAAACTATTTTCAATACCATTGAATCCGAATTAGGAACAACTGCAGCGAATAATTTTAGAGATTCGATTTACTGGAATTATATTACTAAAGATGATATCACTCAAATATCTGACGAATGTTTTAATGTTGTAAGAATACCTTTTAACCATTACTTATTGGAAGATGATTTTAATCCGTACGTCTATAAGCCTGAAGGATGGGCAGTTTTAGATAGTGCATTGGCTTGGTGCGAACAAAATAATGTTTATGCCATTCTTGATTTACATTCAGCTCCTGGAGGCCAATCAAATCTTTTCACTGCAGACCCAGATTTCCTCATCAATTTATGGAATGGATCCATAAACCAGACACGTACTGCGAATCTATGGAAAGTGATTGCCGACAGATATAAAAATCGTGGAATAATCGCAGGGTATGATTTGCTCAACGAACCTGATCCTACTAACGATACGGACATGTTAAACCTCTATCGGAGAATTATCGATAGCATCCGAACCGTTGATAACAATCACATGTTATTCATTGAAGGAAGTCATCTTTCATCCGATTTTAGTGTTTTTACTTCCCTCATCGATTCCAACATGGCCTATGAATTTCACTTGTATTCCTGGTTCATCACAGATATTGCTGCAGAAGTACAAAAGTTTACGAACCTTTCGCAAACCTATAATGTGCCCGTATGGTGCGGTGAATGGGGTGAAAATTCTTACCAAGAATTGGACACAACACTTCAAATTTTTCGCAATCCATCCTTCGGTATTAGCGGGTCTGCCTTCTGGACCTGGAAGAAAGCCAAACGAAGCAACAGCTATCCAAATTACTTGAGTGCCGATACTACTGTATTGTGGAATAAAACCATACAATGGATAGGCAATAATACATTGCCTCAACCTTCTACATTAGAAATCCAAACCGGAATTGATGATTTTATCAATAACATTAAATGGAGCAATTGCACATTAAATGATACGCTAAGTGATGTACTTACATTTTGTGGAATTACTGGAGTTAGATTAAATGAGTTAGGTATGGAATCTGTAGTTTTTCCAAATCCAACAAACGGCAAACTTAAAATTGAATTGGACCAAACCTACAGCGAAATTATTATAAATGTGAGAAATATTAATGGACAGGTAGTTAGTACTAAATTTTTCAATTCAGTTAACAGCTTTCCATTAACTATTGAAGGTGCTGACGGCATCTACTTTGTGGAAATAGTTTCAAGGGATGCTAATTCAATAATAAAAATTATTAAACAATAACGATTTGCTAACAATAGATAAGCGGCATTAAAAAGAAAGCCTATTCTCGACCGTAGGCACCAATTAGAAAACAACAATAGTAAAATGAAAGTAAAATCAATCTATGTAAATCTTCCTATTAAAGACCTTGATAAAACGAAGGACTTTTGGACAAAACTTGGTTTTTCGTTTAACGAACATTTTTCGGATGACAAAGCATTGTGTTTAGTTTTAAATGATGGACTGATATATTCAATGCTCATCACTCATGAAATGTTCAGCACCTTTACAAACAGACCAATAGCAGATGGAACGAATACCCAAGTATTGACAGCAATTGAAATTGAAAGCAAAGAACAAGTCGATGAAATTGTAAAACTTGCGATTGAAAACGGGGCAACACGTTACCGAGAAAGTGCAGACCACGGTTGGATGTATTACGACTGTTTTGCAGACCTTGACGGACACCAATGGGAGATAATGTTTACTGACCCAACTCAAATGCAACAATAAAATGATGTCACAAGAAAAGATAATAATTAGAGCGACTGTCTTGGCTGATAAACAGAAAGTTTGGGACTACTACACGCATCCAGATCACATAACAAAATGGAACTATGCCGACCCTAGTTGGCATTGTCCAACCGCAAAAAATGACTTGAAAGTAGGCGGAACTTATATAGCAAGAATGGAAGCCAAAGACGGAAGTTTTGGTTTTGACATTGAGGCGGTATATACTGAGATTAATAAAGGTGAAAACTTTACATATGTAGGTGAAGGACGTTATATTACAGTTGAATTCAAAGAAACAAACGGAACAACAGAAGTTACCATAAGGTTTGACCCTGAAACAGAAAACTCAATTGACCTTCAACGAAAAGGTTGGCAAGCAATTTTGGACAACTTTAAAAAATACACGGAATCAAATTAATAGAAAAAGAAAAACTGGTGCTAACACTATATTAACTCATAGCACCATGCATGTCGCTACGCTTCACAGCCAAACCATCATCTCATTAAATTCAACGAAATGAAATACGCTACTCCGTGTTTTTCTTTTTTGTTGCAACGATAAAATAACTAGATGCCCCTTTATATAACTTTTCAGTGTCAATTGTCTCAAAACCTCCATTCATTACTAAATCATCTAACTCGGAGCTTTTAAGTCTTCTAATAGGAATTGGGATTACTCCAATTTTACATAATATCCGAACAAGCTGAATCTGAATATTAACTAAAAATGCCATTTTATCACGTAAACAAGGTGTTACAGAAATAAATAACCCCTCAGGTTTTAACAATTCATATATTCTTTGCATAACATCCTGGGGGTCGGCCACTGTGTGCAACATATTGAAAGCCAAAATCACGTCAAACGATTCCTTTTGGTACCTTTTATCAAAAATATCCGTTTGCGAGAAATTTATACTTTCAACTTTACGAGCGACTGCTTTCCGTTTTGCAATTTCAATCATCTTAGATGATATATCAATAGCATGAATCTCTTTCACCAGATTGGCAATTTCACAGGATGTTGTACCAGTACCACATCCATAATCCAAAACAATGGTGTTGCCGTTGAGATACTTTTTTGTGTTTTCTCTGGACTTACTATGAATATATTCAAAACGCTCTTCTGTTTTATCATAATTTTTTGAAGCCTTATCCCAGAACTCTTTCGATTTATTCATTTTCTTTATAATTATTAATTATTCTCTCTATTGTTCCAATTCCATTTTTTATTGAAACATAAGAACAACTGCGAACAAGAGTTAAACCACTTATGAAAATGGAGACTATTTCGTCTTCATTTCAATCATTAGTCCGGCAAAGCTTCACATACAAAACCCTTGCTTTGCATTAGCTGTATAACATCTTTCTCTAACAGTTTAGAGGAAACAACACGAAGTACATTGTCCAAATCTTCAGTATCTACCGACCACTCTAAAATGCTTGGATGAAAGTTAAATAAGGGTGCCATCCATTCAATTAAAGGAGGGGAACTAAGGTTTGTTTTAAACACCAATACATTCATATCCGGTTACTTTTTCTTTTTGAATTGGTCATTTAAAGGATCATATTTAAATACTTCATCCAGCGTAACATCAAATACATTGGCAATTCTAAAGGCTAGTTGTAGCGTAGGAGAATATTTCCCGCTTTCGATGGCTGCCACCGTCTGCCGCGTAACCCCCACTTCATCTCCCAACTGCTGTTGCGTCATTTCACCTTTTAAAAAACGTAACATTCTTATCTTATTTTGAATATGGTCTTTGCTCATATTAAATTCCTTTTTTATAGAAATAGACTTTCCAAACGTCACTCATCAAAGCCGACACAAAACCAAAAATTAAAATGGTGATAAACATATACTGGACAGAATAACCCATAGAAACAGGAATCATTGAAACCATAAATCCAAACATGGCAATCCAATGACTGTAACGATCTGATTTCATTTCTATAAGCTTATCACGCTCATCCATAAACTCTAAATCTTCTTCATCCATATTTCTATTCTTTACTTTTTTGAAAATTGCAAACAAAATAAACAAGATGATTTTTGCGACAACCATTAAGACTGTCAATTTTAATATGAAAATTCCCCAAAATTGAATATCTAAAACCTTTGACAGATTCACATCACCTTGAATTCCAAAAACATAAAATAGGTAGCCCCCTATTAACAAAATGGTTGTAACGAAATTAAAAACTGCTTTTTGTACTTGTATTGACATTATTACTTTTTTATATATGTTAACTAATTATGACGCAAAGTTATGTATTTTATACTTAATGTTAACTATTCTTAACATTTAAAATGAAATTCACTCTTTTCTCACTGATATACTGACATTTAAAATAACGAACTCACACAAACGCATAACCAAAATTGATAGTTTAGGATAAATAGGATAATTTTAAACCTTAAAATATTTAATTTATCAAACGAAAAATTGCAAAACCAAATCACAACTTGGGTTATAGAAACTCGTTGAGCTGCAATTGAGAAAAATGCAAGAAAATACTTATACTGGTAAACTGGGAGAATTAGTTGAACGAGGAAAAAATGGAACAGTAGAAGACATAGATTATCTAATGAATCTGCTCAATAATGAATCTAGTCTTTCAACAACAAGGTTTGTTGATTTTGCTTTGAGTTTAGTAGAAAAACCAGAAGGTGTGCAACGCATAGAGTATTATTTGTTTAATGGAACCCAAATTCAACGAAACTATAGCTCTCTGTTTTTTAATAGGAGGTTAGATTAAATTCAAGCATTTGCAAGATAGATTATCTCATAAATAAATACAGCAGCTGACACTATGTAAAAAATGCATGCCTTACCAATCCAAACCGTATCAGCGTATCATCATAACTAAACGCTACCACTCAAACCAAAAAGTATACAACATTCGAAATTCTGTATACGTAAACCAAACTGCTTCCGTATGACCTTTGTCCCATACTTTTAATAAGATAAAAATGAATACGAATCAATTTGGCAAAGACGGATGGACACCCGCTAGAATTAAAAATTTGAAGGGCAAAACATTCGTCATTACCGGCACAACGAGTGGAACAGGCTTTGAAGCGGCACGCATACTTTTAAGCAAAGGAGCAAACGTGGTCATGCTTAATCGGAATCTAAAAAAATCAACCGATATTATTGCCACGTTAAAACAAGAATTAGGAAACAAAATTGAGGTGACTTCCATTCAAATGGACTTGGCCGAACAAGCTTCTGTAAAAAAAGCAGCTGAAGAAGTTTTAAAAACTATTCCTCAAATTGATGCACTGATCTGTAATGCGGCAATTGCTCAAGTACCGAAACAAAAACTAACAGTGGACGGTTGGGAAAGTCAAATTGGAACGAATTACTATGGAAATTGGACTTTACAAGCTTTATTGTTTCCGCTTATCGAAAAATCCAAGGGCCGGATTGTAACGGTAGGTAGCATGGGATATGATATGGGTATTAAAACAATCAAATTTGATGACCTAAATTGGGATAAAGATTACACGCCTAATAATGCTTACAGTCAAAGTAAACTCGCACAGATAATGTCAATATACGAATTACAAGATAGATTGAAAGAAGCTGGGAAAATAGATGTTAAAGCCTTTGCGTGTCATCCTGGTTCTTCAAGAACGAACTTGATAAATACAAGTGGTAGTTTTATGATGAAATTCATCTTTAATCTGATGAAATTATCACCATTAACACAATCAGCTGAAAAAGGTGCCTATCCGCAATTAATGTGTGCTACAGAGCCAGACCTGGACCAAAGCGGGTTTTATGGTCCTACGGGCAGAAGCTATTGGGTTGGCCCTGTTGGAGCACACCACATAGAGCAACACGCCAAAGATAAAACCGTAGCTAAAAGGCTGTGGGATATGTCTGAGGAAGAAACGGAAGTAAAATGGAATATCTAAATTTGAACGATGCAACACTTTAAAACACTATCAGCATATATCGATTATTTGGGTCTACCTCTACCAGAGCATCCTATGTTGAGTGTGTTCAACTCAAAAGGCGATGGCAATCTGCCTTGTCCAAGAGAAAGTTCGCCTCCCATTACCAATGATTGCTATTCCATTAGTCTAAAGAAGTTTGTAAAAGGAAACTTAAACTACGGACGAACCAAATATGATTTCATGAATGGAGCTTTAATATTCATTGCTCCTCGACAGGTTCTTCAATGGGATGAGAGTGTAGTTTTTGAGCAAAAAGGCTTTTCAATTAACTTTCACGAAGATTTCCTAAAAGGAACAACACTAGCCCACCAAATAAAGAAATACAGTTTCTTTTCTTACAATACCAATGAAGCATTGCATCTTTCACCGAAAGAAGAAAGACAGATAGAATCTATTGTTGAAAATATTGAAGTCGAATATCAAAACAACCAAGATGCCTTTAGCAAAGAAATAATCATTTCTCAATTGGACACGTTGTTAAAATATGCCAATCGTTTCTATGAAAGACAATTTTTAAATAGGAAAGAAATATCTAGCAGTTTGTTAGAACAATTTAATCAGTATTTAACGGGATATATCGAATCTGAGCAATTGCTAGAAAAAGGCATTCCAAGTATAGAACAAATTGCAGATAAATTGCTAGTTTCACAGCGATACTTAAGCGATACTTTGAAAAAAGAAACGGGTAAAACCACAACCGAACATTTACACTTACATCTAATTGATGAAGCAAAAAATATTCTATTACAACCCAATAAAAGTATTTCAGAAGTGGCTTATGAATTAGGGTTTGAATATCCACCCTATTTTTCGAGACTATTCAAAAATAAATCATGAATTAGTCAATCTGATTACAGAGAAAAATATAAATTGAATTAAACAATGGAACTATTAAAATTAGCCACGGAGTGGGCAAAAGCCGAAGTATTCTCAACACGTTTCTTCATTTTCTTTGCAATTTTATTTTTAATCGCAAGTGTTGGATTTTGGCAGTTGGGGAAAACCGATTTAGCAAAAGCTTACACCATACCAATGTTAGTGGCAGGTATGTTACTTTTAGTTATTGGCAGCGGTCTTAACTACACGAATATTCAAAGAGTTAAACAATTTGAAAAGGACTTTAATAATAATACCACTGCTTTTTATCAGTCAGAAATTGAGCGTACCGAAAGTACCTTAAAGGAATACACTGTTGTGTTTAAGGTAATTCCAACTTTAATTATCGTTGCGTCATTACTATTTTTATTTATTAATACCCCAACTTGGAAAGCAATTAGCATTACAACAATTGCTATGCTGATAGTGATCTTATTAGTTGACGGAACAGCATACTCGAGAATTGAAGCCTACAATAAAGAATTGAAGTTAGTTGAAATGAAAAAATAACTATGTCTACATTATTCTCTAGTAAACATAAATATTTACTACAAATGGGTATTAAGCGGAATCTTTTGATCGAGCAATTGGACCAAAAGCTACAACCATTGTCTGTAAGCAGAAAGGTACTAGTCCCAGAAAGTGGATGGATAAATACTATTCTAACGGCACTCAAAATGACCATAGCACAACCGATTTAAAATAATAAAATGATA
>CBDUEX010000041.1:0-8618 GCA_965366305.1 uncultured Bacteroidia bacterium
GAGCAGAGAGGTAATCCTGTGGCTATCGTATTTGATTTTTTAAGTGCGGTATAGTCATCCTTGGTCATTACTTCCAAGTGGTCAACGGATAAAGCACCCATTTCGCAAGCCATTTTTACGGCACCAAAACTGCTAAATTGATTCACATGAACTTTTGCTTTTAGACCATGTTTATCGCCCGCTTCAATTATTTGTTTAAGGTCATTCAAATCGAAATATCCAGTTTCACAAAAGATGTCAATATAATCTGCTAGACCTTCGCCAGCAATTCGAGGTAACATTTCATTGGTAACCAAATACATGTAGGCATCCTTGTTGTTCTTAAATTCTGTAGGTAACGCATGAGCACCTAAAAAGGTGGCTTTTACTGGAATGGGTGAAATTTGCTTGAGTACGCGAATTACTCGCAGCATTTTCATTTCATCCTCTATGGTTAACCCGTATCCACTTTTGATTTCTATAGCACCTGTACCTTGCTTTATGGCTTGCTCTAAGCGAATTTGAGCTGCGTCGTACAATTGTTGTTCACTTAGCTTGGAAAGCTTAGCTGCGGAGTTTAAAATGCCTCCACCGGCTTCAGCAATCTCTTGATACGATTTGCCGTGAAGTCTCATGTTCATTTCTCCGCTTCTGCTTTCTGCAAAAACCAAATGAGTATGAGAATCAACATACATAGGTAGTACCAATTTGCCAGAACAATCGTGCTCAGTAAGTTGGGTTGAAGGACATTCATGCATTGGTCCGAAATCATCGATGATGCCATTTTTGATTACAACATAAGCATTGTCAATGGTTGACAACTCACCTTGACTCTTGCCAGCTTTTGGTTGATTGGAATTCTCCGTAATCCCAATTAATTGTTTGATGTTTTTTAGTATGAGGTTGTTCAAGTTGTTAGAATGTATGCTAGTGCAATGATACGAAATCTTGCTACTTTAGTAATTGGAATAGCATTCTGTTAGTTAAGTAGCTGAAGCTTTAGAGCAGAGCCATCAAATCATCTACAGGAACACTTGCTCCTGTTTTTAGATCTGATAAGTGGATATTTCCAATACGAACGCGGACTAAGCGTATGGTGGGGAAGCCAACCATCGCTGTCATTTTTCGAACTTGCCTAAATTTCCCTTCTTTTATGGTAATAGTTAACCAACTCGTAGGTCCATGGCGTTCGTCTCTTACTCTTTTAAGCGGTTCGAATTTTGGTGCAAAATCCAAGAGAGAAGCCTTACACGGTAAGGTGATGTACGTTCCCTTGTTCAAGGCAATTTCAACGCCTTTTTTTAGATGATTAATTGCATCGGCAGTTATTTCCCCAGCTACCTCAACATAATATTCTTTTTCTATTTTCTTACTTCTAACAACTTCGCTTACATTACCATCTGTTGTTAGCAGTAACAGCCCTTCAGACTTTTCATCTAATCTACCGATGGACATGGTGTTCTCGGGAAACTCATTTAGTTCACCCAGCAGTTTCTTATTTCTTCTTTTGTTTTGATTATTGACAAACTGAGATAAGTAACCAAATGGTTTATGAAGTATGAAATGTGAATGATTTTCCATCGAATTGCTTCTAATTGAAGTAAATGAAAATGGAGTTGCTTCCACAACTCCATTTTAAGGTTCTCTTTATGTTGCTATTCACTAGCACCAATTAAATTTTATTTGGCAAAGGCAACTGCTCTTCGTTCTCGAATTACAGTTACTTTTATTTGACCTGGATAAATCATTTCTTTCATAATCTTTTGTGAAATATCGAAAGAAAGTAAATCTGCTTTTTTGTCGTCTAGTGTGTCACTGTCTACAATAACTCGTAGCTCTCTACCTGCTTGAATTGCAAATGATTTTTCAACACCTTCAAAACTCAATGCAAGTTTTTCTAGGTCTTGTAATCGTTTAATATAGCTTTCGCTATCTTCTCTTCTTGCCCCAGGTCGTGAACCGCTAATGGCATCACATGATTGTACAATAGGTGCAAACAGATTAGTCATTTCAATCTCGTCATGGTGAGCTCCAACTGCATTACAAACTTCTGGATGTTCTCCATATTTTTCGCAAAGCTTCATGCCTAATAATGCGTGTGGCATTTCACTATCCGAATCAGGCACTTTACCAATATCGTGAAGTAATCCTGCACGTTTTGCACGTTTCGCATCTAAACCAAATTCAGCAGCCATAGTAGCACATAAATTAGCTACTTCTCTACTGTGTTTCAGTAAGTTTTGACCGTAAGAACTTCTAAATCGCATTCTTCCTACCATTCGAATAAGTTCTGGATGTAGTCCATTGATACCTAAATCAATTACTGCTTGTTCTCCATATTCAACAATCTCTTGTTCAACGTCTTTTCTAGTTTTCTCAACTACCTCTTCAATTCGAGCCGGATGAATTCTTCCATCAGAAACTAAACGGTGAAGTGCTAATCGTGCTATTTCTCTTCGTATTGGATCAAATCCTGAAAGTATAATTGCTTCAGGTGTATCATCTACAATTATCTCAATTCCAGTTGCAGATTCAAGAGCTCTAATGTTTCGTCCTTCTCTACCAATAATTCTACCTTTTATTTCATCATTATCGATATTGAAAACTGTTACAGAGTTTTCAATTGCCTGTTCAGCGGCAGTACGTTGGATGGTTTGAAGAATCATTCTTTTCGCTTCTTTATTTGCAGAAAGTTTCGCCTCTTCAATAATCATTTTTTGTTGTGCTAAGGCATCGGTACGTGCTTCTTGAGCAACTGCATCTAGCATTTTGGCTTTTGCATCTTCCTTAGAAAGACCAGCAATTTTTTCAAGTTGATTTATCTGGTCGCTAATCTTGCTTTCCAGATGTTCCTTACGTTCATTTACAATTTCAAGTTGCTTCGCTAAGTTGGTTTTTATCGAATCAACTTCTTTTTCTTTCTTAGCATTATGCTGAAGTTTAGAATCTAAACTTTGTTCTTTTCGTTTAATGTCGGCATACTTGTCGTCAATCTCTTTGTCTTTTTGACGAACCGATTGTTGGTGTTCATTCTTAAGTTGAAGGAATTTTTCTTTTGCCTCTAGCTCACGTTCTTTTTTGTAAGCCTTTGCATCAGACTCGATAGCTCGTGCCTTGCTTTCGGCATCTTTAATAAGTTCTTCGGCTTTGCTATTGTTGTTTTTACTTGCCAAGACCCAGGATACCCCTGCACCTATAGCCAATGCAATAATTGCTGCAATTATTATACTTGTCATTTTTGTTTTATGTTTAAATGACCAGAATACGAAATGGAATTATCCTAGATGTCGAGCATACGCTCGATATGCATTAATTTATTATTTATGTTATCGAAGTTGACTTCACTAGATGATTCATCTTTAGTTTCGGAAGCGAATTCTAACGCTACCATTGATAATGCATCTTGTTTGTCTTGAACTGAAAAGTTTTCAATGTAAAACTTTGCTCGCTCATTTATTTTTTTTGAGGCCTTTCTTACGTTCTCTTCTTCCGAAGTTTTTATACGCAAGGGGTAGAACCTGTCACAAATATTAATCTTTATGGATATTTCCTCTTCAGACATTCTAGTCCGTTGTTATTCAAATATTTATTTTTTAACTAAACTTAAGCAGTTGTCTATCTCCTTAATAATCAAGTCAATTTGATCTTTAATATCCGAATTGTCATGATTAGGAGCAACGCTTCCTGCAAGTTTACTATTTTTATTTGTTACTTCTAAATTAACTATTTCTTGTCTTTTAGAATTAACTAAGTCTTCTAATTCTTTGTTTTTTTCCCTAAGTTGAATGTTTTCACCTTCCAGAACATCGTGTTTAGCTTTAAGCTGTTTCACATAAAACTCAATGTTCTCTAATCGTGCTATCAATTCCATTATTTTCTAATGATGGAGTTAAGGTTGTTCTCAAAGTTAACAATTAATTTTTCCATAAGCTCATCAATCTCTTTATCCTCCATAGTTTTTTTAGGATTGTATAAGAAAAATGCGACAGCAAATGATTTTTGATCATCCTCTAATGGTTTGCCCTCATAAACATCAAAAAGTAATATGTCTTTTAGGAAGTGCTGTAAACTCTGTTTTGCGATTTTTTGCACCGCATCAAAACTTGCAGCTTTATTTAGCACCAAAGAAAGGTCGCGTCTAACTATTGGATACACAGGAATTTCTTCCAGAACAAATTTGTTATTAGCCAATTGCAAGCATGAGTCCCAATCAATCTTAATAGAAACGGCTTCTTGTTTCAATTGATTTTGTTTCATGGCTGCTTTAGAAATTTTCTCTACAACCAGCAATTTTTTATAATGTTTAGGTGCAATGTTTAATCTGCGAAGTAAATTCTGACCAACATCCAATAAGTGTTCAGCGGTTATTTTAGAATCTTTATTACTCCAATGTTCAGGATGTCTGTTTCCCGAAGCGGTTAATTGCAAGTATTGCTTTTCTACAAACTTTTCATTCTTCTTAAAGTAGGTTTTGCCAAATTCATAAAACTTAACATTACCATTTTTCCGGTTTACATTGTATGCAACTGATGCCAACGCTGAATTCAATAATTCTTGTCGCATTACATTCATGTCGTTGCTTAACGGATTAAGCATATATATTGCTTCACTTAATTGCTCTTCGTTGTATAACTGACTGGGAACAAGTGAGTTGTTTAATATTTCATTGAAGCCTATACTCGATAAATAATTACTTACTTTGGTTTGTAATTTAGTAGGGGAAGTACTGCTAATAATAGAAGGAATATAATTTACTTTTTGAGGAATTGGAATGCTATCAAAGCCGTATATTCTTAGTATCTCTTCGTAAATGTCTACCGGTCGTTCTACATCAGGACGGTATTTTGGCACTTCTAGAAACAAGTTTTTATTGTTATTCGCCAAGATCTTTATTTCGAGGCTTTGTAGAATTTCACTTACACGATCTTCAGGAATATCGTGTCCTACGAACGTATTCAAATCATCTAATTTAATTTCAATTTGTTTTGGTTCAATTGGCTCAGGATAAATGTCTACTAGTTCAGATGTGATTTCTCCGCCCGCAGATTCTAATATCAGATTTACCGCTCGATGCAATGCATACGTTACCATTTCTGGGTCTGTGCCTCTTTCGAATCTATAACTTGAATCGGTGTTTAAACCAAATTCTTTGGCTGTCTTTCTAACTATAGCAGGATCAAAATAAGCACTTTCAATAAATACTGCTTTTGTATTATTACTAACTCCAGAATCTAATCCACCCATTACACCGGCTAACGCTAATGGTTTTTCAGCGTCACTAATTACCAAATTATGAGGTTGTAACTTTCGTTCAACTTCGTCGAGAGTTGTTAATGCCTCTCCAGCAGTTGCATTCCGAATGATTATTTTTTTCCTTCAATTTTATCGTAATCAAAAGCATGCAAGGGTTGTCCTAATTCATGCTGAATAAAATTTGTAATATCAACAACATTATTGATGGGCTTTAAATCAATGGATTGTAATCTTTCCTTTAACCAAGTGGGAGATTCTGCTATGGTAACATTTGAAATTGTGATGCCGCTGTATCGTGGACAACCTTCATGATTATCAATAACAACCTCTACCTTCATTTGGCCTCGAGCATCAATTGTTTCAAGAGAAGGTTTTTTATACTTTGCTCCGGTTAACGCCTGAAGCTCACGTGCTACACCAAGGTGAGAAATGGCATCTCCTCTATTGGGGATAATGGCAATTTCTATTTGATGATCAGTTTGTACATCATATAAATCTGCAACCACAGTGCCGGCAGCAAGTTTTGAATCCAGCACCATAATGCCATCGTGGCCGGTTCCTAATCCAATTTCGTCTTCGGCACATATCATGCCTTCAGATGCTTCACCTCTAATTTTGGCTTTCTTTATTTCAAACGATTCGCCAGCTATAGGATGAACAAAAGCACCTACTGGAGCAACTACCACTTTTTGGCCTACTTCAACATTTTCAGCACCGCAAACAATAGCTAACGGTTGAGCAGCCCCTATATTAACTTTGGTTAAGTTAAGCTTGTCTGCATTGGGATGTTTGTGTTTCTCAAGAACTTCACCAACAACAAGACCCTTTAAGCCTCCTTTGATGTTTTCTATAGGATCAACATGTTCAACTTCAAGACCACTCATGGTGAGCATCTCGCAAATTTCTTCAAGAGGTTGTTCGATGGGAATAAAAGTCTTTAACCAGTTATATGATATTTTCATTTCGAAACGAAGCAACGAAGATAATTGGCTATTTTAAATCTTTGAACTTATGAAACACTTTTTATACATAATTTGTTAATCTTGCTGAAGTTATGGGAGAAAAAAATTTAGAAAATGGGATGCAATACCTAAAACTACTTGGAATGGAATATTTGCCAAAATTGGCCCTAGCAATATTTACACTTATAATAGGGCTTTGGTTAATCTCTAGGGTAACAAAGTTTACACGAAAAATGATGGAAAGGAAAGAAGTTGATATTTCTTTGATTCCATTTGTTATGGGCATAATTAATATTGGACTTAAAATACTCCTAATTATTAGTGTTGCCTCTATGGTAGGAATTGCCACTACCAGTTTTGTGGCTGTGCTAGGTGCTGCAGGTTTAGCTATAGGTCTTGCTCTTCAAGGTAGTTTAGGAAACTTTGCTGGAGGTGTTCTGATACTCTTATTTAAACCTTTTAAAGTAGGCGATTTAATTGAATCGGATGGAGCAATGGGTGTAGTACAAAGCATAACTATACTCAACACTATTCTGAGTACACCAGCCGATAACACTGTTATTTTACCTAATGGGAATGTCGCAAACAACAAAATTCTAAATTATACCAAAGAGAATAATCGAAGAGTAGACTTAGAAGTTGGAATTGCTTACCACGAGAGTGTAGATCGAGCTAAAGAAGTGATTGTTGAAGCTTTAAAAACTGTTCCTGGGGTACTTGAAGAGCCTGCACCATTTGTAAGTATTCTTAATTTTGGGGATAGTTCTGTAAACCTAACAGCAAGACCTTATTGTAAATCTACCGATTATATGTCAGTATATTTTGCTGCAAATGAAGCAATAAAGAAAGCACTGGATAAAGCTGAAATTGAGATTCCATTTCCACAACGTGTGGTGGAAGTTAAATCTGGTAGTTTATCCTAAAAACTCCAAAACTAATTCAGGAGGTCTACACACCAATGCCTTAGATGTTGTTTCAACAATTGGCCGTTCAATCAGTTTAGGATGGGCTACCATGGCATCAATGTGGTCTTCTTCTGACATGGTTTTGCCTTTGTAGTTTTCTTTCCAGATGGCTTCTCCTTTGCGTATTAGTTGAGAAGGTTGAATGTCCATTTTGCCAATAAGTTTTGTAAGCTGAGATTTAGTTAGAGGATTGTTGATGTAATCCACAATCTCAATTCCTTCTTGAGGCATTAAGTTTAAGCATTGTCTGCTTTTAGAACACCGGTTGTTATGGTAGATTTTTATACTCATAATTAACAGTTAAGAACCTGGAGCACCCATTACAGTGGTATATTTTAGCACCAGCTTTCTGTCTGGGTAAATACGTTTATATGCAGATTGAACAGCAATTGTTGCTTCGTGGAATCCACAAAGAATCAATTTTAATTTCCCTTCGTATGAGTTGATATCGCCAATAGCAAATATTCCAGGCACGTTTGTAGAATAATCTACAGTATCCACGAGTATGGATTCTTTCCCTAGGTCAAGTCCCCATTCTTTCATAGGTCCTAGTTTAGGACTAAGCCCGAATAATGGGATGAAGTAGTCCGCGTTAATTTCATTGACGTTACCATCACTTTCAGTAACACTTATCGATGAGATTGTTTCTCCACCATCGAGTTTAGTTACTTCAGCTTGGGTAATAAGTTTGATTTTGCCAGCTTTATCTAAATTTTCAACTTTCTCAACCGAGTCCAATGCACCTCTAAAGCTTGCTCTTCGGTGCACCAAGGTAACCTCGCTTGCAACATCAGCCAAAAATATGGTCCAATCCAAGGCACTGTCTCCACCACCTGCAATTACAACCTTCTTGTCGCGAAATTTTTCAGGATCTTTTATGATGTAATCAACTCCAGCATCTTCAAATTTCTCCAGATTTTCTAAAGCAGGTTTCCGTGGCTCAAAGCAGCCTAATCCGCCAGCAATCATAATGTTAGGAGCAAGGTGTTTAGTGCCTCTGCTAGTTGTAACGATAAACTTATCATCGTCCGTTTTTTCTATTGACTCAGCACGTTCTCCCAGTGTATATCCAGGATTAAAAGGCTTAATTTGTTCTAATAGATTATCAATAAGTTCCCCTGCAAGAATGCTAGGGAAACCAGGGATATCATAAATTGGTTTCTTTGGATATATTTCTGATAGCTGACCTCCAGGTTGAGGTAGATAATCAATGAGGTGGCATTTTAATTTCAATAAACCAGCTTCAAAAACAGTGAATAAACCAGTAGGTCCGGCTCCAATGATAATTATATCTGTTTCAATCACGTGTGCAAATGTAATAGGCTATTTGTTCTGAATTGTGATTTTAGTCAACAAAAAAAGTGATAACAATATATGTTCACTTTATGAGTTAATTATTCAGCTATTTTTGAAGCGATTCAATGAATTGGAGTCTTAGTATATCCTACCCGTGGTGGTT
>CBDUEX010000042.1:0-8341 GCA_965366305.1 uncultured Bacteroidia bacterium
CAAATGATGTTGTGCTCGAGTAAGTGCCTTCGAATGTAGCGTCACTTATCAATTCAGTACGTATAAGGTTATTTTGCCCGTTTTCAAAAATAGAGTTGAAATCTAATCCATTCGACTGGTTGCGTTTTCTATAGTAATTGATCATATACCAGTTATTGCCTGGTAAATCTTCAAAGGAGTATGCTATATTAATAGATGAGTCTTGATTACGTAGAACTTCAGGTGTAATAGAAGTAAAATCAATTTTTTCGAGCATCAAACTCGATGCTTCAACTCGTTCACCTCGCTCATTTATTATTTTCAGATTATACAGCGTATTAATTTTTTGAGGTGTCGATAAACTCGCATATAATCCCTTTTCAATACGAAATAATGTGTCTTCGATTCCATCATATTCAATGGTAACAACTGCGTTGTCTTCTAAAAGCTGATCCAATAAGTCAGAACTTAAAGTATCTCCTTTATCTTCTTGTAAATCAAGTGCTCCAAAGCTTTTACTTAAAGCAATAATCATAACTCGATTTGGAATAACCTGAGAAAAAACCACCGTTTTAGGCTCTTGTTGAGGGATGTCAACTTCCAATGGTTTTGTTATACACGCTGTAAACAATACTATGAATGAAATTAAGATGAGATTTTTCATAACTAAAAATTGAAGTTAAATGCAACTGAAGGAATAAAACCAAAGAGACCAGGTTGCTCATACTTATACCCAGATCCATCTTCGGTTGGAACTATACGAATACTAAAAGGGGTAGCTCTATTATATATATTATAACCCCCAATATGCCATTCGTATTTAAACCTTCGATTCTTTTTGTTTTTAATTACCCAATTAATATCGAGACGGTGAGAAGAGTTTAATGCAATGGCGTTTCTTTTTGTATAAATAGGAATGATGTAAATTGATGTTAGAGCAGCATTTGGTGCAAAATATTGACCTATAATTGGGGTGAATCGAGAGCCTGATGAATAGACCCAAACGGCAGATAATGAATGTCTTTTTGAGATGGTATAGCTTGAAACAATAGAAATATCATGTCTTCTATCAAACCTCGCCCAGAATTCCTCTCCATTATTTAAGCCATCAAACTGACGTTTACTCCAACTTAATGTATAACCGACCCAGCCAGTTAACTTCCCTTCGTCTCGCTTCGCTAGAAATTCTATTCCATAACTCCTTCCTTTGCCTTGAATTAAAGATTCTTCAAAATTATTATTGAGAATTAGGTTGGTGCCTTCTTTGTACTCAATCAGATTTCTCATCCATTTGTAATAGGCTTCTACCGTAAAAATAGTATTTATCTTGGGCATGAAATGATGGTAGCCTAAAGCAACTTGGTCTGCATTTTGTGGTTTAATATTTTGTGATATTGGGTACCATAAGTCTGTAGGAAGTGCAACAGATGAGCTACTAACACGATGCATATATTGGTACATTCTGGAGTAACTTGCCTTTATAGCTCCATTTTTACCTAGGTTGTGTTTTGCACTTAATCGAGGTTCTGGTCCAAAATAAGTTTTGCCTTTTACAGACGAAGTAGACAATCGCATTCCTCCAGAAATAGTGGTTGAAGTGTCTAGTTTGTACTCGAAGTTATAATAGAGTGCAGATTCAAAAGTACGTTGGATATCACCTTTTTTCGAAGCCAAAAATTCAGATATCTCACCACTTGTGCTTATTATATTTGGTCTAAAATTGTGATTGATAACATGCAATCCAAATTTTGAAATTTTTCTAGGACTGATGTAATGGGTGTAGTCATTTTTAACCCCAAAGTCTCTGATTTGTGATTTTATAAGTAAGTTATTGCTAGCAAAACTTCCTGAGATATCATAATTGAATAACGTATGAATAATAGAAGTATTCGAAAAAAGCTTATCTGAAAAAAGGTGGTTCCAACGCAAGGTTTGGGTATTGTTTCTTAAGTTAAATCCAAATCCAAAAATATCTTCCGATTGGGCTGAATCACCTTCTACTTTTTCACTTACTCGCAGTACATCGTCGCCAAAATAACTGCTAAAGAAAAATCTGTTTTTATGATTATGTGTGTAATTGAGTTTTGTATTAAGATCATAGAAGTAGTAAGGGACATTTTGCCCTGTTAGGGCCAGAACCTTGTCGATATACGTTCTTCTTCCACTTATTAAGAACGATATTTTATCTTGAACTACAGGTCCTTCTAAGGTCAGTCGGGATGATAGCAGCCCAATACCTCCAGATCCGTGCAATCCACTTGCATTTCCTTCATTCATACTAATGTCTAAAACTGAAGAAAGCCTACCTCCATAATTGGCTGGGAAAGCTCCTTTTATAAGAGTAAGATCTTTAATAGCATCTGGATTAAAAACACTAAAGAAACCGAAAAGATGACCCACATTATAAACCGTGGCCTCATCTAGGAGCACTAAATTTTGGTCTGCATCTCCTCCTCTCACAAACATGCCAGTTCCGCCTTCCACACCTTTTGAAACACCAGGGAGCAATTGCACCACTTTTAATACATCTACTTCTCCCCCAATGGATGGAATATTTTTTAGACTTTTAGCTTGAAGTGTTACAACACTCATCGTATTGCTTGTCGCTTCGGCTTTACCTTGAGAAATTCTAGAAGCACTTATAACAACCTCTTTTGTTAAGACATCTTTTGCATCTAAATACACATTGATAACTGAATTGGTCTTCTTGTTTATTGTAATCTTATTTTCTTCATATCCAATGTACGAGAATGTAACCACCACATCGGTATTTGACGGTATTCCTAATGAATAATATCCATACTCATTACTAATAGCACCTACTCCAGGAATCGATGTTTTTATGTATGCAAATTGAAGATCCTCCTTTGAAACAGCATCTTTGATGTAGCCACTTATAGTTACTTGAGTTTGTCCAAGCATTACCAGAGACGAACATAAAATGAGCAGACTTGTAAAACTTTTTATCAAAGTCATCTAGTACAAAGGAATATAAAAAAGGCAAAATACAGCGATAAGAAAGTTCATTAGTAAACTGATAATGAACTGACTTACAGAAATTTATTGTTAAAGTGATTTAGTATTTTATTTTTGGGGAACTTATATTGTCCATGACTAAATTCATCAGTTTAATTTGTTCCCTTCTTATAGTTTCTACCGCCTTAGCTCAAACCGAAGAAGATCGAGGTCTTTTATGGAAAATTAGTGGGAATGGTTTAGAAAAACCATCGTTTCTTTATGGCACAATGCATGTCAGTAATAAGGTTGCTTTTCATTTAAGTGATTCTTTTTATAAAGCGATTGAAAGTGTAGATATTGTTTCCTTAGAAATTAATCCGGAAACATGGATGGAAACAATGACAAGCGATGACTACGTTGCAGATAGAATGGGAAACGTCTTTAGTATGAGAGGCGACTATTCAAATACAGGATTCTATAAAGCAATTTTTGAATTAAAAGCCCCAGAGAACAAAGACATTGGAAATGCTTTAGGAGCTGAACTTGGGATACTTAATTCGTTATTATACAGAACAAGTAATTACAGTGCCGATTTTCAAGAAGACACTTACCTCGATTTATTCATTTTTCAAGCTGGTAAAAAACAAGGTAAATTTATTACAGGATTGGAGCAATTGGGGAATACCATGCGTTTGAATGAACAAGCTGCAAAACCTGAAAATGATAAGAAAAAAAAGAAGGAAGAACGCGAGTTGACTGAGAAAAAAAGGCATCAAGTGAATAAAATGTTAGATGGTAAGAATTTTAATGAAGTGATGGAAGATGCTTACCGAAGAGGGGATTTAACCTTATTAGATTCATTATCACGCTTATCAAGTGCCAACGATAAGTATCACGATTTAATAATTGTTTATCGTAATATAGGAATGGCAGTGGCTATGGATTCAATCATGAAGAATCAAAGTCTTTTTGCTGGTGTAGGTGCTGCTCACTTACCCAATAGCTATGGAGTAATAAATCTGCTTCGAGAAATGGGATACACAGTTTCTCCAGTAAATAATGAAAAATCAGATTATGGAAGAAAGGTAAAAGATAATTTAGAGGAAACTTTTATTACGCAAACCTTTTCAAAGCAGTCGTCATTTGACGGAAGCTATTCTGTAAATATGCCTGGGGTGTTGTACGAATTTCCTGAGGCGAGTAACGTAATGATGGCAGCCTATCCAGATATGGCAAATGGAGCCACTTATGTGATTACACGGATGTCGACATTTGCACCACTTTATGGTGTGAGTCAGGATGATTATTTAGCAAAGATTGATAGCTTACTTTTTGAAAATATTCCCGGTAAAATCTTAGAGAACAAAAGAATTACAATTGATGGGATACCCGGATTTGATATTTTAAACAAGACCAAGAAAGGCGATTTTCAGCGTTACCACATTATGGTTAGTCCATTGGAAGTTATTATTTTTAAGGTAGGCGGGAAAAAGGAATTTATTAAAAGACCAGAAGTTGCTGCTTTTTTTGATGATTTACATTTTCATCAAAACACCTCTTGGAAAGAATTTAGTCCAAAGAACAATGCCTATACTATAAAAATGCCAGGTGTACAAGTGTATGAAGGTGAAAACAATTCATTTATGCGTGGATTTTGGAAGAAAACTGTTCAAAGTTTTGACAAAGAAAAAGGCACCTTTATGGTGTTGAACCGAAGTTATAATGACATGAATTTTATGGAAGAAGATTCCTTTGAGTTAAGTCAAATGTGCAGAAACTTTGTGCAACAATTTGATTATGAGATTCAGGAATTATCTCATGATTCTATGTTGTCATATCCTTCTTTTAATGTGTTAGCAACCAAAGAAGACATGCCAGATTTGCGGCTGAGAGCCCTTGTTTCTGGAAATCAATACTATTTAACTGTAGCTCAATCCAATGATGAAGATGCAGCTAATACCTTCTTCAACTCATTGCAATTGAATGAATATAAATTTTCACGACCATTTGAATTAAAACATGATACTGCACGATTATTCTCAGTAACCACCAATGTGGATCCTCCAATTGAACAAGGAAACTATTATGGATACTATTATGGTGGTGGTGACGACGAAGAAGATGATAGCCATGAGGCTGAAACAAAGTCGGCTGTTTATTACAGCAAGGAGTCTGATGAAGCTATTTATGTTCGTTTTAAAAAATTCCATAAATATTATGGCGAAAACCATGAAGATTCAATTTGGAAGGATAACAAGTATGAACTCACAGAAGACGATGAATTCTTTCTAAGAAGCGAAAAGAAATGGGAAAAAGATAGCCTCAAGTATTATGAAATTGAAGCAGGAGACACAAATTCAAGCAGAAACTTTTTAGCACGTTATATTTTAAAAGGAGGTGTGATGTACTCTCTTTTTGCAGAGACTGATTTTAAAAAGCCAAGAAGCAAATTCGTAGACAATTTTTTTGAGACTTTTACACCTTGGGATACAGCTATCGGAACACCCGTGATTCAAAGTAAAACTGATTTATTTTTAGGAGATCTAATTTCGGAAGATAGTACGACACGTGAAGCGGCATATCGGTCGTTTTATACAATTCGATTTGAAGACGAAGATGCTGATAAATTAATTGCTGCTTACAAGAAGCAATATGTGAGCGAAAATGCATTGGATATTCGTTCTCACTTAATTCGCGAAATAGGTAGAACTGAAAGCCCTAATATTTTACCTTTCCTTCAAAAAACATATTATGAAATAGGCGATTCAATCACATTTCAGATTCCAATTTTAAATGCTATAGCAAATCAGCAGACCAAAAAATCGACGAAAATGTTTGTGAAACTAATTTTGGAAGAAACGCCATTATCTGAAGATCAGGATGAAATTGATGAGCTCTTTTATCCTTTTTATGATTCGCTGCAATTGGCAAAAGATCTCTATCCTGATATTTTAATGCTAACAGCTCTTCCTGAATATAAATCCAACATTTATAGCTTATTGGCAAGAACCTTAGATAGCAATGTTACCAAGAAGAAGGTTTATAAAAAGTATGTAAAGCAACTTGCATGGGAAGCCAACAATGAGGTGAAAAGACAAAAAGCTAAGGAAGCATCAAAAGGAAATGATTTTTATAATGAAGCCAATCGAAATGCTTTATACAACTACAATGAAGATCTGGAGTATTATGCTAAAATGCTAATGCCCTATGCAAAAAATTCCAAAGTAAAAAAGGTCTTTAGTCGTATGGACAAGTTGAATTCTACAGGATTAAAAATGGATTTAGCGGTGTTAAAGCTAAGCAGCAATATGAAAGTAGATAATGCAATTTGGGAAGAATTTGCTGGCAATACCAACGATAGAATTGAAATTTATCAGCGTCTTAAAAAGGTAAACCGGTTAGACTTATTTCCAGAACAATATAGCTATGACGACCTAGTTGAAGCCTTATTTGCACAGCGAGCTTACCTCAATGTAAATAAAGACAGCCTTGAGTTTATTAAAAAAGAATACACGATAATTCAGAAAGATACCGGATACATCTATTATTTCAAGTCTAAATCATCGTATGATGACGAGTGGTCTTATGGCTACATCGGAGTAATTGATACCACCAAAAAAGAATTGGACAAATGGGGTTATGATTTTGAAGAGAGCATCTCATTCAATAAGTATGAAGACACAGATTTGCAATTGCGAATGCAGTTGCGAGAACTTCAAATGCAGAATAGACCGAGATATCGTGTAAGCGATGAACCTGAATTTGAAGATTTAAAGAATACGAGAAGAAGGTATTATTATTAAAGGTTAAGCAACATCTTGGTAGTTGGTGAACTTACCATCATGCCATAATTCCTCTATTTCATAGAAATCACGCACTTCTTTTTGAAAAACGTGAACAACCACATTGGAATAGTCAAGTAGTACCCAACGACAATCAGATTCTCCTTCACGATGCAATGGCTTTTCTTTTAAAGTAAGACGAGTTTCATCTTCAACGCTATCAGCAATTGCCTTTACTTGTCGATCACTATCTGCATGGCAAATCACAAAAAAGTCTGCGGAAGCTTCATTTATTTTAGATAAATTTATCTTAACAATGTTCTTCGCTTTCTTTTCCTGCATCCCTTTAATGATGATCTCGGCAAGTGCATCTGCCAGTTTGATATCTTTTGCCATTAATTCAAATATTTTTGCAAAACTAATTTAATCCGGCAATTGTCTTATCATTTCATTACAGACCAAATAGTATTTCTAGAACAAATCGATTCTACGAATGATTTTTTGAAGAAATTGGTCAAGGATAAACAGGTTAAAGCACCATTTTGCCTCTACACCAATTATCAGACGTTGGGTAAAGGTCAACGAGAGAATACTTGGCAAAGTGAGGCAGGTAAAAACTTGTTGGTGAGCTTTTTAGTTGATTCAATTAAGGAAATTCAACTGCTTCCATATTTGAATAAATGCATGGCTTTGAGTTTAGTAGAAGTACTAAAATCATTTGAAGTTAAAAATATTTCAATTAAATGGCCGAATGACATTTATATTGAGGATAAGAAAATCGCTGGAATTTTAATTGAAAATGTAATAGAAGGTAAAAGTATAAAATATTGTGTTTTGGGAGTAGGATTGAATATTAATCAAACTGAATTTCATAATTTGGATGCAACTTCTACTAAAAATGTTCTCAATAGAGATTTGGAAATTATCGAAGTACTGTATATGCTTTTCCACCAATTTTATAAAATGTTAAAGCAAAGTGAACCTGAAATTGCTGAAAGAGTGAATACGTGCTTGTATAAAAGAGGTAAGAATGTAACTTTTCAGTTGGAAGCAGGTATTAAAGAATACGAGGTTCTTTCTATCAGCAGAAATGGGAATTTATGTGTAAAAGAAGGCCCCCAAGAAATAGAATTAGAACATCATCGAGTAAAATGGATAAAATAAATTTGTGTATTGACATAGGGAATACGTCTACAAAAGCATCAGTTTTTAAAGGAGATGAGGAATTAGAATACTTCAAGAAATTAGAAATTGATGTTTTTGAAGAGCTAATTGAAAAATATAATCCCACTATTTTAGTATCTAAAACAGGGAAATTTGAAGCACTTGAAAAAAAGTTGAAGCGAACAGAATTTCTAAGTCATGAAACACCGATTCCCGTAAAATTGGAATATAAAACCCCTGAAACTCTTGGAAGAGACAGGATTGCTACAGCTGTAGGGTCTTGGAACATAGATGAAAAGGCCAACTGGCTTATTATTGACTTAGGTACTTGTTTAACGATGGATTTGTTGATTAAAGGAGAATTTCAAGGAGGCTTAATTTCACCTGGTGTTCAAATGAGGTTCAAAGCAATGAATGAGTTTACCGCTGGTTTACCGTTGGTAAATTATAATTATTCT
>CBDUEX010000043.1:0-8266 GCA_965366305.1 uncultured Bacteroidia bacterium
TTGGTATACTCTTCAGAACCCATCTCCCTCTTAATCTGTTCAACTCTAAATTTAAGTTCCTCAGATTGCTCATCATAATACATCGGTGTATATGTGAATTTTCGATGTCGCGGTAATCTTGAAAAATTTAATCCAAACATGATTCTCTACAAATTTAAAGGAAACTCTTATTTTTTTGTGTTATTTGTTAGAATACTAACGAACCCAGAATAGTTTGAATTGCCTGTGTTCCATTTGGATTTAGAAACGGATTTTTATTCTTTTAGCTTAACTAGCAATCATGATGTATAAACAATATTTTACTTCACCCATTGGCAATATTCAAATAACAGCAAATGATCAGTACGTAACCTCTGTGCTTTTTACATCTTCTATAGAAGAAGAATTACCAAATTCAGTCACCAATAAAGTAACTAAACAATTAGGTGAATATTTTGAAAGTAATCGTAAATCCTTTGACTTACCTTTTCAACTAGCGAGTTCATCGTTTAGTAGCTTAGTGCTTGATGAGGTTTCCAAAATCGAATTCGGTAAAACTGCTACTTATGCAAGCATCGCATCAGCTCTTGGAAATAAAAATAAGGTACGTGCAGTTGGAAATGCCAATGCAAAAAACAATTTACTTGTTGTCATTCCATGCTATAGAATTATTGGCTCTAATGGAAGTTTAACTGGATATGCAGGAGGCTTGAAAAGAAAACAATGGTTGCTTGAACACGAAGGTGCATTGGCTCAAAAAAGCCTATTCTGACTCTCCGCAGTGTTCTTGATAGTCTCTCTCGGCTACTACTATTTTATGAGCCAAAGCTTCTTTAAACTCTTCACATGCAAATTCTGTTTCTGCAATCTCGAGATATAAATTTCCTTTGATATAATGGACCATTTTATAGGATGGTAAAAGCTTTTGAACTGCCCCATAATCCTTTAATGCACCATCAATGTCTTTCAGTGTCACTTTCAATTCTGCTCTTCTTTTATACAAATCTCCGGAGAGCTTATTTACCGCAATGGCAGTATTTAAATCCTGTAGAGCTAAATCTGTTCGGTTTGATGAGGTATACGTTTCGGCTCTTAACTTTAAAAATGGAACACTAAAAGAATCTGTATTCAGGACATAACTATAGTCAGAAATAGCCATATCATACAATGTTTGCTGATGATAACACTGACCTCTGTAATAGTATGCTTCTTTATATATGCGATTATATGCAAGCGTTGTTGTGAAATCGTTCACTGCTTCAGTATACATTCCTGCATTGTACTCAGTAGTTCCACGGTTGAAATAGCCTCTAAAGTCTGTAGGGTTAAGTTTAATGTACTCGCTATAGTACGATATAGCTAGCGTATAATTTCTTTCTAATGTGGCTCTGTTGCCTTTAATAAGAAGTTCTGCACCAGTTTGTGCAGATAAGCTGCCGATAAAAAAGACCATCATGGCAGACAGCAAATACAGTTTAATTGGTTTCATCTAGTATTACAAACGCAATTTAAGTGCCACTCGTATTTAAAACAAATAATATTTCCACAATCATGTGTAATCATATAATGGAAAGGTTTTTGTATAATTGAATAGTAAAACAATCATTATGAAAAGAATTTCAATTATTCTAGCTGTCCTGGGTATCTTTATGTTGTCTGATGCACTAAACATAAACACTATAGTTGCCGACGATATTAAAGGCACCTACTGGAATGCAGAAAAAACAGCACACATTCGAATATACAAAGCCAAAAATGGCAAATACTATGGCAAGATAGAGCACCTCGTTGAGCCAAATGATGAAAATGGAAATCCTAAGAAAGATCCTGAAAACCCAAAAGACGAATTGAAATCTCGTGATCGTTTAGGGATGGTAATTATGACTTCTTTTGATTGGAATGAATCTGAAAAAAAATGGGATGACGGACACATATACGATCCAAGTAACGGAAAAACCTATGATGGTTATGCCCGATTTGAAGGTGATAATAAAAATAAGCTATACCTTAGAGGTTTCGTAATGGGGATGTCGTGGTTAGGTCGTACTTCCGAATGGGAAAGAATCAAATAATGAAAACAAGTCAAATTCGAGTTACAGGGAAAGTTCAAGGTGTCTATTTTAGAGCATCAGCCAAAC
Source organism: uncultured Bacteroidia bacterium (assembly GCA_965366305.1). Lineage (GTDB taxonomy): Bacteria > Bacteroidota > Bacteroidia > NS11-12g > UBA9320 > UBA9320. Next base: position 2,118 of record CBDUEX010000043.1, read on the forward strand.
AAAAAGCTCAAAATTTAGGAGTAAAAGGTTACGTTAAAAACGAATCAGATGGCAGTGTGATGCTAGAAGTGGAAGGTGAAGATGAAGCAGTTAATTTTATGGTTAATTGGTGCAAACACGGTCCTGCTTTAGCTCGAGTTTCGAATATTGAAGTGAAGAATGAAGCAAGTAGAAACTTTGTTTCGTTTGATATCAAAAAATAAGGACTAAGAAGTTAGTTCTACAAAACCTAGAAAGTGTTTAATTGAATTTAAACACTTTTTTTTATTCTCAAACATCGATAGATGTCCAACATCCTCAAGTTTATCAATTTGAACAAGGTCACACTTAGAGGCTTGTAAATAAATTTCCCCTTCTGTATAATGTTGGTCTTCAGCACCCATCACAAACAAAACTGGTTTTTTAAAATTTTGAAGTGCTGCTACATGATCCGGCCTTTGCTTCATAGCCTGCAATGCACTAATAATACTTGAATCTGGTGTACCTCCAACCAATGCTAGCAATTCTTTATTCAAAACTTCACGGTTCGCTTCTGATACTAAGCCATCCACAAAAGATGGAAAGAACTTTGCTCCTCCATTACGCTGAACAAATTCTATAATCCTATCTCTACCGCCCTTTTTAGCTTCTGAATCAGCCCTTGCTGTGGAATGAATAAATGCTGCGGCTTTTACTTCGTCTCTATACTGACTTAGGAATTCTGCCAAAACATAGCCACCCATTGAATGTCCTATGAGTATTGGTTGTGCTACACCAATCTCAGTGAATAAGCTCTTTAATTGTTTTACAACAAAAGGGATATTTTTAAACTCAACATCGGTGCTCAATCCAAAGCCCGGTAGATCGATACTAATACAAGTATATTGGTCTTTTAAATGTGCAATTAAATCATCCCAGATGGTCTTGTTTTCGCAAAATCCATGTAAAAAACAAAGGTGCGGCCCACGCCCCACCTTTGAATAAATAATATTTTTAAAACTTGAATTCAATTAATCATAGAATTTGTAGCGAGTGTCTTTTACTTCTGCTTTCTTCATTAACGCTTCGCCAACTTTTTGTCGCACGCGTTGCTGACTATTAGAATTCATTTCTATTTTCTTAGATTTTAAATCTGGAATATCATATTCATTTTCACTGTTCACATAAATAACAGCTACTGCCGAAGTTCCTTTAATAATGTCTGAACGTTTTCCAGCAGGGGTTCCAAAAATAGTTCCCATTAAAATAAAATCTTGTCCTACATAAGGAATGTTCCCAGATTGCATAGAGGCAGCAGGAACAACCGATACTATAGTTCCAAGTTCTTTAGAAAGTGCTTCTGCATCCGTGGTTTTAGACAAGGCAGCTTCAAATTTCGGTATTAGTATTTTTGCTTTTAATTCATTCTTAACCTTGGTTTCAATCTCCTCACGAATATCTTCTACAGTAGGCATTCCAGCTTCTCTAACTTTCGTTACTCTTGCTACAATATAAGTATCATCAATATCCAATATGGTTGATACATCTCCTTCGTTGGTGTCATCAGCAAATAACCATCTGGCAACTATGTTTCCATTTGTAATTCCGGCAACTCTTCTCTCATTTTCATTTATTTTAGAAGCAACCCTTTTAGTAAGCCCCATACTCTCGGCAACTTCTTCAAAAGACTTGTCACCATTCAATTTAGTTAGAAAATCTCCAGCTGTTCTGTAATAATTTCCGTCTGTAGCAGTACTGGCATATAACTTCTGACTAAGCTCCGCAACTTTTATGGTTTTTTTACTTACTGCACTTGTTGCTTTCGCAAGGTGAACTCCTCTATTACTTGTAACTACAACATAGTTGTCTTTCCCTGACGTTAACAATCTATCAACTACGGCTTTTGGATAAGCTTGATTTCCTTCACGTAACCATCCCATATCTCCACCAGTTGATCGAGTAGCATCATAATTTCTATTTTGTGCTTCGGTTTCAAAATCGGTTTCGCCACTTCGTATTTTTCTTAGTAATTCTTGAGCTTCATTTACTGATTTCGCAGTATCCTCTTTGGTGGTTCCATTAACTCTAAACACAATATGACTGCCTCTTACAGAACGTAAAGAGTCTGTCCCAACTTCACTAATTTTATAAACACTATATACGCCATTATTTTGGAAAGGCCCAACAATTGAACCAACCTCTGCGTTAAATAAACTATTCTCTACTTGTGGAGGAAACGAACCTCTTACTTGATGTTCGGGATTGTACTGTGTTTCACTATTTGAAAGACTAACAAAAGTGGAATCATCCATTTTTGTAGTTTTAAATCGTTCAATTGTCTTCTTTGCCCAATCTAGCATTCCAGCTGAATCTTCTTTTGAAGGAATTACTTTTAAAGAAACAAACTCAATATCTCTGCTTTCTTCTTGGTCAAATTCAGATGCATTGGCCTTTAAATAGTTTGATAAATCACTGTCTGTAACAGTGATTGTAGAATCAGGAATTGACTCATAAGCTATTCCAACAACACTTGCATTGAAAGTTTGAGCACTCTCTTTAGCACTATTTCGTGCTTGTAAATCCGTTGTATAAAAACTGTTTTGAACTAAAGATGTATACTTCTCTGTAATCAAACCTTTCTCAAATTGCTTTTGAAACTGAGCCCAGCTTTCACGTGCTTCAGGATTTGCATATACATCTTCTTTTAGGAAACGTATAAGCCTTGATTTATTAAATTCGTTGGTCTCAGGATCTTTAAACGATTGCTGTATTTGAGGATGTGTATGTTCCCCTATCGTTAAATCTTCTAACTCCGCAGGACTAATTGTTAATCCAAGTTTCGCATATTCTTGCTCTTGAACCTTAGACTCTACCAACATATCCCATGCTTGTTGTCTATACTGCTGAACCATCATTTCGTTCATTTGAATTCCTGGGTTGTTTTGTATCACAGCAGCTTTCAACGACTCATATTGGCTGTTAAATTCTTCGTATGAAACATGTTCCCCTGCAATTGAGCCAACACTGTTTTTGTTTGAACTAAACAAACTTCCTCCTGAACTGAATAAATCGGTAAGCACAAATGCAAGCATTGCAACACCGATAACTAACAGTAAACATCCTGTTTGATTTTGAATTTTCTGTAGAACACTAGGTTCTTCTTTATTGTATTTATCTGACATTCTTTGTCCGTTTAAAAATAGTCTGCAAATTACGTTTTTTTGAAGCTAAAAATCAAAGTAAATGTTGCATATTCATTATTCTGATAATCAGTCACTTAAATAAAATAATCAGGATTTTTTATTCCCAAATTGAGAGAACCTAGAATTTATATTTCATCTTATGCTTATTCTCTAGGTTAATCAGCTTGTACTTTAACCGATCATAAGTAGTCCATTCAAAAGCACCTATTAGTATATCTTGGTTCTTTTTAACCTGCTCTTTTTTAACAATAATCACTTCCTTTTCTACGCCAAAAAATCTTCCTTTCTTAATCTTCAATTTCAGCGAATAAGGATGTTGTTCGTTCACATAAATCGCACAAGAATCTTTGCCTTTGAGCACATTTATCCCATTTTGTTTTAGTGCTGGCTCTTTGTATTGATTCGGAAAATTATTAACCAACCCCACCTCAATATTTGACAAATAGTTTAAACTAAAAGTAGGGTAAACCACGGCCAACAAATCATTTTGAATAGCTACATCTACATAGTCGCCATAAAAAAAATTAGACCCTGGAAGCGGAATACTTTGTGCAGTTATTCTATAATTTTTAATCGTAGAATCTGCTGCAAAACTGGCTACATATATATCGTAAAATACATTTAAAGATGAATGTCGTTGGTCATAAAACGCAACGATCACCTCGCCTGTTGTTTTATTAATTGCCATATTCGGGAAGTATTGATGCGAATTCGAATTATCAAGGTTCAAACGGATTCTACCACTCCAAGTACGCCCTTGGTCCGAACTATATTTCAACCAAACATCAGCATTCCCATTTAATTCATCAGCCCAGCATACATAAATAATATTACGTTTAGTATCACACTGTATAAATGGCATTCCATTGGCTCTAAAAATATTCGGCAACGCCATATCCCAACCTTCGGGCTGTTCTGCAATAATTTGATCTTTATTCCAGGTTATCCCACCATCAAAACTCTTATCGAAATAAATTTTATTGTGCCCTGCCCAAACAGCATAAATGTCCCCATTTTTACCAATTGCAGTAGTTGCTCCTTCCAATGTATTATCGCCATCCAAACAATCTCCTGTGGTATCGGAAATTGTTATTCCATCTGAAAAAGAATTGGTATTTGGAGTATATCTTGAGAAGCGAATTCTACTTCTATCTTCGACATTTGAACTATTGTATTTATCAAATTCAGTCCAGGTTACATAGGCGTTACCATTAAACTTCTCCGAAACTTCATCAGAACTCAACCAAGGTTTATCTTGCATTTTGTTGTTGTTATAACCAACGCTATACGACTGCTCAATCCATGGTTCAATGCTTTCAATTTTTTGAACAACAATTCGATCAAACCAATCACCATATGCTTTTCCTGGGGTTCTCGATAAATGCGTGTAAAAGAGCTCCTTGCGAGCAAAGTGTAAAACAGGATCTCCATAAACTCCAAACTCAGAAGTGGCAAAAGTGTGAGACCAAGTCTTGCCAGAATCTTTAGAATGATAAACGTTATTTATGTTAGCTGCCGCAACAATATCCCCACTATTAAACGGGTTTATGGCTATGGTTGGCTCGTTTGGATTGTTCTTAAGTTCATTGATTACAACATGGTGAACTTGGCCCAAGCCAAGCATAGTGCAACTAATAAAAACGAATGAGAGATAATACTTCACCTAACAAAATTAAAAAAGGTGCTGATAACTCAGCACCTTTTAAAATCTTAAAGCATTAAAGACCTACTTTAAGACTGTTATTTTCTTTGTTTCTATAACGTTATTGCCTCTTGAAATTGTTAAGAAATATAATCCACTTGATAAGTCTCCTACATCAATTCGTTGTGAACTTACCACATTAGAAATCTTTTTCATCTCAATTCCTTCAATATTAGTAAACACCAAATCAAATGGTTTAACTTCTCTATTAGTAAGAGTTACAGTTAGAACATTATTAATTGGATTTGGAAGTACAATCGAACGCATTTCATTCGCATCTAAACTTAAGAACAATAAGTTGCTGTATTTAAAAGAACCATCATGATCTACCATTTTTAAACGGTATACTAATACTCGTTCATTTGATAGTTCATTCTCATCATTATAAGAGTAATTTGTGATACTAGATGTATTTGTTGAAGCTTCAACTTTACCTATTTTAATAAACTGATTCCCATTTCTTCTTTCAATTTCAAAATGACTACTATTCTTCTCCATCGATGTTTGCCATTTTAATAATGAATGCGACAGATGTCGTTCACCTTCAAAGCTTAACAAATGAATAGGCAAAGGACCGCTTGATCCTCCTTTACCGGCACCAAGGCCAGAAAAACCATTCGTATAAGAACAGGTAATACTTACATTACTGCCCGAATAAGTACTGTCTAGAACTGTACTTGCACCATAAACTGTATTTGCCAAAGTACCAGAACTTATAGCTCCCGACGACTTTATTTGTGTTAAATCTGCACAGTTCCAACCTGTTGCAGTTTTCCATGCCGAGCTCTCTGCATTGGTATAATAATTTGTAATTTTAACCGAACCAGAACCGTTGTTAGTTGTTGGTGTAATCGTTATCGTCTTTTCCATTATTTCTTTAGCAGAATCCGTGTTCGTGCTAAAATCCATGGTACCTGAGCCAGCATTATCTATAGTAACTGTGGTCATTCCATAATCATGCGTACTTAAATTAATAACTTGGGCTATAATTTTGCAATTACTCGAAACAAAATTCACCGTATCATTTGGTCCCAAATATTCAGTAGACGTAGCATTCAGTGCCGTTTCTACTTCCCAAGCATTCGCTTCATTGGTTGGACCAGAAATTTCAAAATCATCGATTGAAAATCCATCTACTGCATATCCAATTGTTGGGTTACCACCAAGTGACCAGCCATCTGCAACTTGAAGTACTATTCTAAACCGAACATCATGATTACCAGCTAACGCAGAAGCATCTACGGTTGCTGTTACATAACTTGATTGTGTTGCCGACCAACATGTTC
>CBDUEX010000044.1:0-8169 GCA_965366305.1 uncultured Bacteroidia bacterium
TAATAATCTTTCTAAAGAAGTGTTGTCTGGGAATTTGGTAAACGGCTCAACTATTATTCAAGTTGAATCATTGACAAGTGGCATTTACTACTTAAAAGCAGGAAACGCAGTACACAAGTTTATCAAGCACTAATCGCCCAAGAAATAGGCATTAGAAAGCTGATAATACGCTTTCTCAAATGGCTTGTTGCAGTCGTTTTTGAAATATTTCTTTTGTGCAAAGTCATAATACTGATCGCAATTATTTTGGATGCAGGCTAAACCTATGTAGTACGAATAAAATGCAACGCCACTTGGTTGCAGAATACTTTGTTGGTTAACAAATGGGTTCTTTCCCGTTTTATATGCTGCAATGGTTGCAGGGATATCAATTTGACTAACAACATCCCGAATTACAGTGTCTTTACGCACCCTTCCTCCTGTTATAACCAATGGAATATGAAAATTAGTTTTATCATATATCGCGGCATTATCTGGGCGAACAGTACCGTGATCAGCTGTGATTATTATTAGCGTATTATCCCATTTTTTAGATACTTTCAATTTGTTATAAAGCGATCCTAAGCAACTGTCGGTATAACTTATACTATTGAGATATGCATCTGATTTCTTTTTATAATTAGGAACATCAAAAGGTTCGTGACTGCTCAATGAAAACATCATTTTAAACTGAGGCTTTGATTCGTTTTCGAAGTCGTTGTAAAACTCGTCAAACACCACTTCATCGTGCACTCCCCATGTGTTTTTATTCTTAGAATTAAAATCAGATTCAGACCGCACAAGATTAGCATCGTTAAATAACACTTTAATATTAGCAAATTCCAAGTTGCCACCATAGTAAAATGATGTGTGATGACTTTTATCAAATTCTCTAAATAAGTTTGGCTTAGATGCAATTTTATCTGGAAAATTGGTCAAGGTTTGTCTTGCACCAGAAGGGATTCCTGAAGTAAGAGCCAATAGCCCTTTATCAGATCTAAAAGAGGATGCATATGCATTCTCAAAATAGATACCATCTTTCATAATAGCATCTAAATTTGGAGTACTTGCAAACTCTTCTCCTGATAATAAGCCACTTACCTTTGCTGAAAAGCTCTCCAACACAATAAGCAACACGTTAGAGGCACTGTCTTTTTTAATCAAATAATCAAAACTATTGGATCCTAATTCAAGATTCTCTAACACCTTTTCTGCTTCCTTATCAGAATCAAAAAACACCAATGCTTTGTGTTTATCGCGTTCCAATTCAGTTGCCATCACATTCCAGATAGTATTTAACGCGGTATTATTATGTAGATTATTGGAACTATAAAATGCACTCGAAATATTAATCGGTACAATTCCTATTCCACCTCTAATCATTAAAACAGATAAAGCGAGTATTACAACAACACCAGCAATTGAATTCTTTTTTGGCGGGATTAAACAAGGTGCAATCGACTTAAAGTAGAATACCAATATGCCAATCAAAAAACCAATGGCCAAAACAAAATCGAGCAAGGCAATAGATGCAATTCCAGCATTCTCTTTCCCTAAAAATTGTATAAACGATAGGTTTGCTTTTTGTCCCCAATAACTGTAGAAAAAGGGATCAGTAGCCAATACAATAGCTATAATTACGATAAGAATAGCAAAATAATACTTGAATATGGATTCACTTAATGTCTTTACTATCAATCGAATAAGAAGTAAAAGTATCGGAAGAATTAAAATGTAACCTATAATGCTCAAGTCTAACCGTAAGCCATTCCACCACATTACTGGAAATTCTTTAAAATCTTGAACACCTGCTTGAACATTTACAGCCAAGAAAAACAATTTGGCAGCAAAGAAAATCAGCAAAAATGAAACAAGAACCTTGAGAAAATATTTAAGAATTTGAATCAAAATCGATTGATGTTTACTTCTGGGTGCAAAGGAGCATTATTTAAAACAAAATCAATAAATTCTTTCGCATGAAGTGGAATTAAACTTACTCCCTTGCTTCCAAAACCATTAAAAACGAACATGTTTTCATAGGTTGGATGCCTCCCAATTAAGGGTCTGCGATCTTCCGTTGCTGGACGAATACCTGCAACATGGCTCACTACTTCATAAGGAACATTAATTATTTTATCCAGCCGAGCGAGAAGTTCACTTTTCTTTTCTTCGGTCGGTGTCTTATCCGTGTTTTGTGGTGCGTAAGTAGCTCCTACCTTCCAAATGTTATCACCCTTAGGTTGCATAAATACAGGACCTAAAAAAACAGAATCAGTTGGTGGCAGGGATGTTTTTATTTCGAGCAACTCCCCTTTTGTTGGCACAAATGGAAGGTGATTGAAATAAGGATTATTTACTACTTCATACCCTTCACAAAAAACGATGTGCTTAAAAAAGGTACCGTTGTAGCTGGAGGATTCCACATCTAGTTTTTCGAAATCAAAGTTTTCATTTTTTATAGAATAGTGCTCTTTGCAAGCTGTAAGAAATGCAACAACATTTAGTTCACCTCCATTGGCTATTTTCAGTATTCCATAATCTGATTTAAGACCTTCTACCTCTATGTTCTCAAAAGAACAGTAAGGTTTATATTTTGCTTGATGTGCTTTAGAAAGCCAAATGTTTTGTTCTCCTGCGGTTGCGAATATTCGCGTAAGTGTTTTTGGTGTAAAAAACGATGCGTTCAATCGATTTTCCACATCCCTGTAAAAACCCGACAATGTTTCAAATATTTCTTCCGCTCGCCAGGTTAGTGTGAAAAATTTACCTGCAACCGGATTCACCAAACCTGCGGCTACCACAGAAGAAGCGTTGTTTTTTGGGTTATCAATCACAATGGACGAAGAACCTTGAGCTTGCAACTGGATTTGCAAAATATGACCTGCTAAGCCTCCACCTACAATCAGAAAATCGGTTGATTCTGACATTTAGCACAAAGATACTATCGTATTATTTTATGTTATTTGCATTATGAAAAAAATACTAGTCGTATTTTCAATGATTGTTTTGGCTTTTGGATGCACCGATGAGATAAATCTTCCAGATTATTCTTATGATGATCCTCTTGATAATGACACATTAGCACCTGTTATCACTATCCAACATCCGGTAAATGACACCACTTATTCTGGTTTAAGTCAAATTCCAATAAATGTGGCCTTTACTGATGATTACGGAATCAAAGAAATCAATTTTCAATTGGCACCTAGCGTTTCTGCTCCAATAATGAATTTTATTAAAAGCATTAATAGTAAAACATATCAGTTGGATACTTTTTATCCAGTGCCTTCCTCCGATAGTATTGAATATACCGTTTTGGTAACTGCAAGCGATTCATTGAATCGAGTTACTACGGTGAATTACAACTTTACTTCTAAAGACTAGTACAGATTGAAACACTTCGGGGTATTCATCTTCATTTTAGTAGCTCAAACTTGCTTTGGACAACTATTGGATACAACCGATGTTCATCGCTACAAACCCATGCGGGTTTCAACTTATAATGAATTTGATATTCTAAATTTAGAGTTGGACTCCCAGAAGGTTGATACTTCACTCAATAATTTTTACAATTACTATGCTGGGTATAAGCATAATTTTCCCTTTTTGGATTTAGGATTAGAAGGCAGCCCCATCTTAGAACTAGCAAAGACTAATAATCGAACCTTGAATCTGGAACTTGGTGTTTCTCACCTTAATCCATATTTAATGGATGATAGCATCAACATCTATACTACTAGCAGCCCTTTTACTCGTGTTAACTACTCACAGGGAGGCAATGAGCTCATTTCAATAGAAGTAACACATGCTCAACAAATTTCAGATCGGCTTTTCTTTGGAGTGGATTATAAACGGCTCAAAAACCAAAACTTTTACTTTTCTAATATTCAAAACGTAGATCGAGTGCGTATGAATAGCCTGTTTAATACGAAATTCTATACAGGTTATTTTTCGAAGAACCGGAACTACGAAATACTGTTTTCCTACATCTGGAACAAATCCAATAATGTTGAAAGTGGCGGCATTGCTAGTGATTCTCTTTTCAATGCATTGGAAGGAAGAAATAAACTTGAAAACAACGAAGCCCGATATACAGAGGCATTCGGTTCTTATGCTCAAAATCAATTTAAAGTAGTTCAATATTTCAGACCAGGTCAGAAACCAGCAGATAGTACAAGAAGATTTGATGTAACACGATTTACCAATCAGTTTTACCTAAAATCTATATTAGGTACAAAACGGATGGAGTTTGAGGATTTAAGTCCGGATTCAAGTAATTATGGAATGGCATTAATTGCATTTAAAGATTCTTTTAGGCACCGAACGCTAAGTAATGAAATTGGATATATGGTTAAACTTAAACCGCTTAAATTGAATGTTGGCTTGGAACATTCGTATAATACCATTTATAATAATGGAGCGGTAAGTCAGTTTAATAATGTCTATTTAAATGCGGGCACTCGACTTGGTATAAAAGATATTGCTTTAAATGGAGCAGTTCGTTTCGGTTTATTGGGCTATAATTTAGGAGATTATCATCTTAAGGCTAGCCTTGGAACACATATTAAGAAATTTAAGGTAAGTGCTGGAATCTTATCGCAATTAGTAGAGCCCAACTTTATGGAAAAAAGCTTTTATTCCAATGTCGTTACGTGGAATAATAGCTTAGTTAAGACGAGTGTAAATCAACTATTTGGTGACGCTTCCATACGATTGAATCAGCATAAAGCAGCACTGTCTCTGAACACAGAAACATCCAAAGGTTTAGTTTATTACACTACGAATAGTAGTCCAAATCAATACAACGATTTTGTTAATTTGCTTATCATTTCTGGAGCACATACATTTTCTTCTAGTTATTTTGGATCAGAAGTAAAAGCTACGTTCATAAACAGTTCCAATCAAAGTGTGTTGCCTCGACCAAAATATTCTGCTCAGGCAAATGTGTATACGCAATTTCGACTGTTCTCTAAAAATTTAAAAGTTCAAGTGGGAGCCAAATCATTCTGGTTTAGTGACTTTGTTAGTCCAACTTACAATCCCTACACCAGACAATGGCAAATTGGCACACAATCGTTTAGCATGTATCCTCCTATTAATACGTATGTTAATGCTCGAGTTAAAAGTTTTTGCTTCGGAATTGAGTTTTTCCATACTCAAATGGGACTCATGAGTTCGTCCTATTATAGCTCACCTTCCTACCCCATTATGCCTCGAAAGATGCGAGTAAATATTCGCTGGGATTTAAGAAATTAAATTTCTTTGAGTGTGTAAACCTCTACCCTTTTATTCTGATCTTCTTCCTCTTTACTTCCAGGCAATGGATACTTCATTCGAAAGTTACTCATTCCTTTATAGGTCAATCGGTTTTGATCTATGCCACTAGTAACAAGGTAATCGTTAATTGCTTTTGCTCGTTTGTAGCTTAATTCCATGTTCCATTTACGCTGAATGCTATTGTTCTGCCTGTTAATTGGAAAGTTCATATGCCCTTGTATCTCAATAAACGAACTTTGATTTCGTTGCAGTACAGCAAGCAGTTTATGGAGTTCAGGTGCAGATTCAGGTCTTATTTCATCACTATCTGTAAAAAAGAAAATACTGTTAAATGTAAACTTACCAGTAACTGCTACTCGAGACAATTCAATGGTATAAAACAAGGTATCGATGGGTTGATCTCTAATGTCATCTGGTAATTTAAAATAGGCACTCAGAAAACGATCTGCGGATGCGGCAATTTCTAGTTTATCGGATAATAATGGAAAAGCTGCAGACCTGCCCATAGCGTCAGTAGTTCCAAATCTCATCTCTTTGTCTTCGTAATCAAACCCCAGTGTAGCACTAATTGGTTTCTTCGTTTTCTTATCGATGGTTTTTATCACTACAAATTTCGGTGGGTCAAGTGACGATCGATTATCTGTTTCATATACGATATATAATCGTGCACGTCTATTGTCTTTATGAATATCTGAAATAAGTTGAGATTCTCCAAAGCTTTCCATTTTAATGAAACGTTGCGGCACTCCCAATTCAAGCAGAAAATCGGAAGCGGAATTTGCACGATTAGCTGCAAGAGTCATGTTATAATCGTCTGATGCAAAACTATCGGTATGACCTTCGATATATATCTCTTTGATTTGCGAAGGACCAATTTCAAATAATTTATCCTTTAGTTTTTGTTCTTGTTTAGAGGTTAAGCTATAGCTATCAGAATCGAAGTAAACAAAAAACTCTGTTCCAGAAAGAGAGTAAAGTTGAGCAGAAGCAAAAGAATTTATGCATGTAGAAACAAGAAAGAATATGATTAACCTAATACTTATCACTTGTTTTTTTGTCATTTAAAAATGTAACGAATAAAAAAGTCCCAACCATATAGGTCAGGACTTAATTTCAAAGATAAAATACTAAACTACTACTTATGATGAAAATTATTAACCATGTGTATCTTGCGATACATCCATATATAAGAAAATATCATACCAATATCATTTTCGTTGATTATCAGCACTTTAAGTTTTTCTATTTTCTAATTTTGTACCATTTTGAGACATTTATGTCCAATTTTGAGAAATATCGCAATTAGAGTTCGTGTCTAGTATCTCAACATTTTCTCCGTTTAGTTACATTTACAAGATGAAAAATCATTTGTTTAGATACCTAACAGCTTTTTTGATGCTGATTCATCTCGGATGCAAAGATAGCTTTAGATACAGTGAAAATGAAGAAATAAAAGCAATTAATAAGGTGCTAAGTGACCAAACAGCTGCATGGAACAAAGGCAATCGAGAAGCATATATGCAGGGCTATTATAACTCTGAAGATTTGAGATTCCATAGTAGTAAAGGAAGCATTTATGGCTGGGACAATGTTTTAGCAATGTACGACAAATCCTTCCCAAATCGGGATGACATGGGCAAACTAAGCTTTGAAGTGGATACTATATACTCCCTATCAAACGACACCAAAAACGTTGTTGGTCAGTGGGTTGTGCATAAAAATGACACCCTAAGTGGTCAATTTGTGCTGATTTTCAGGAAATTTGAGAATGAAGGGTGGAAAATCATTGAAGACCACACCTGGTAATTTTATACTAAAATATTCCAGTCGTAGTCATTGCCCTTGTCTAAAAACTTAATCTGATCAATCTCCGATTTAATTTCAAGCATGTGCTTATAGGTGTTAGATTCAACCTGATACCTGGCGTCGTCTATCGTCACTTGATTTACAAATGTCATAGAAGCAGCTGTGCCAGTAGCAAACATGCAATTCACTCGTCCTTCTTTTAAGTCTTGCTCAAAATCGGATGCTTTAATTAACTTCTCATGCACCACAAGGCCTTTGTTCTTTGCAATAGTTATTACGGTATTACGCGTAATACCAGCCAAAATACTATCTTTTAATTGCGGAGTGATTAGTTCATTATCTCGCACATAAAAGAAATTGGCTGACCCTAGCTCTTCTAGTGTAAATTCATTATTTATATCTGTCCAAAGAATTTGGTCGTAGCCCACACTCTTGGCACTTTGACTGGGATAAAACGATGCTGCATAATTACCTCCCGCTTTAGCAAACCCTACTCCACCGGCAGCGGCTCTTGAATATTCGCGACCCAACACAATGTTTAGAGCAGTATTGTAATAGAAACCAACCGGACAAGCAATAACCATAAACTTATAGGTTTTACTCGGTTTCGCCCGCAAGGTATTGTCTGTTGCAATAATAAAAGGGCGTATATATAATGACCCTTGATCTCGATTTGGAATCCAATCTTTTTCCAACGCAACAAACGACTTAATTGCTTCTAAGCCTGCATCCACATCAATTTCTGCCATTCCCATACGTTCAGCAGATTTATTTAAGCGTTTCAAATTATCCTTCAACCGAAAGATATTTACTTCACCCTTATCGTTCTTATACGCTTTCAAACCTTCAAAAACAGTTTGCCCATAATGCAATGCTGAAGCTGCAGGATGCATTACTAATGGCTTTAATGGCTCTATAGAAAAGGAATTCCATGTTACCCCATCATACTCTGAGACTAGCATGTAGTCCGTAAAAATCTTTCCGAACTCTAAATTATTAAAGTCATACTTGCCAATATTTGATTGCTCAACCTTCGTAATGTCAATTTGCACAGGGTCAAAGTTAAAGCCAATTGAATTAAATAACATATAGTTTATACATTTGCTA
>CBDUEX010000045.1:0-8118 GCA_965366305.1 uncultured Bacteroidia bacterium
TAACATCACCAATGCGGCAGGATTGTTTTCTGCACTGAAATAAGTAGGCTTATTTGCTATACTCGCACTTGCCATTGCAAAAGAAGATGGGCTTAAATCGTTTTTCAAGAAACTTAGTGCCGAAAGGCCCGCTCTTTGCCCACCAAAGTTTGGAAGCAATTGTGCATGTGCAAATCCAGCTAAAAGCAAGCTAATGTAAAGGCTTAGTTTTCTCAAAATAACGATGCGAAAATAGCAGTCTCTTTTGAAACCATTCTTATATCTAGATTAATTTTACGATAATATTAGTATATCGTGAAAAAGGCATTCCCTTTTATCTCATTTTTATGTAGTTCTCAGAGCTTAAAATCTTTAATATTAGGAGTTATATTTGCTTCGAAGAGATGATATCAGTAGAGGAAGCAAAAGAACTAATTCTTAAATTTGGGGCAGCATTACCACCAGTTCAAAAACCGATAAAAGACGCACAGAATCTTGTGTTAGCCGAGGACATCGTTGCATCAATAAGTCTACCCCCTTTTCGGCAATCTGCCATGGATGGCTATGCCGTAAACCTAGCACCTAACTCTCCACGCTATTCGGTGATTGGAGAAGTTGCTGCCGGTGAAGGCTCAATTACAAATTTGGGCAAAGGCGAATGTGTTCGAATTTTCACTGGAGCTGCAGTTCCTGATTCTGCAAACGCTGTAATTATGCAAGAATGGGTCGACAGAGAAAATGATCAAATCGTTTTAAACTCACAAGCAAAAGAGCTTAGAGAAGAGATGAACATAAGACCAGTAGGAGAACAAATCAGAAAAGGAAGTTTAGCACTTCCTCGAGGAACCAAGCTTAATGCATCGGCACTTGGTTTTATACAATCTTTTGGTATTCAAACACTTAACGTAATTAAAAGCCCTTCTATTGCGATCTTAATTACAGGAAACGAAATTGTATTGCCAGGAAATCCTCTTCCCTTTGGTAGTATCTATGAAAGTAATTCGCTAACGCTTCAAGCAGCATTAAATAGAGCGAGCTACAACGACATTTCAATTATTTATGCAAAAGATGATTTGAGCGAAATGGAACAAAAAATAGCATTAGCTACTAAAACGAATGATGTTGTTTTAGTTTCTGGTGGTATATCTGTTGGTGATTATGATTTCACAAAAACCGCATTTGAAACCAATGGAGTAACACAACACTTCCATAAAATCGCACAAAAACCTGGAAAGCCATTGTACTTTGGAACGAATATGGACACTTCCTTTTTTGGCTTACCTGGAAATCCAGCATCGGCCCTGGTGTGCTTATATGAATATGTAATTCCACATATCCGTAGCCGTTCAGGAATTAAGAATCCTATGCCAACCATACTGAACTTGCCGATTGATAGTGACTACTATAGAAAAGGTGAACGGTCTGAATTTTTAAAAGCTAAACTACATGCCACTTCTGTTGAAATTTTAGATGGACAGGCATCTTCCATGTTGCATACTTTTGCTTTAGCAGACTGCTTAATTTATGTCCCTGGAAATGTAACAACTATTTCAAAAGGTGATGAGGTTGAAGTGCATCTAATCTAATGACTGAACTATTCGACATTCCCAATATTTATTACTTCTTAGCGATTATACCACTCGTTGCATTTCTATATTCTTCAGTTGGTCATGGTGGTGCAAGCGGCTACCTTGCTTTAATGGCCATATTTGCTTTCCCAATTACGTATATGAAACCTTCTGCACTTTTACTTAATATTCTAGTAGCAGGAATTTCATTTTATCACTATCGGAAGAACAACCACTTTAATTGGAAGCTTTTTTATCCTTTTGCAATTACATCTATTCCCGCCTCTTTTATTGGAGGGTACTTAAGTGTAAATCCTCAAATCTACAAACAAATATTAGGTGTTCTTTTAATCATTTCTGTACTCCGCTTATTAGGACTATTCGGTAAGCAATCCACCCAAAATAAAAAAGAAATAAATCGTCCCATTGCACTTTTAGTTGGAGCATTAATTGGGATTTTTTCTGGTATGATAGGTATTGGTGGAGGCATTATTCTAAGTCCACTAATTTTACTCTTCAACTGGGGTAATATGAAAGAAACAGCAGCCGTTTCTGCCTTGTTTATTTGGGTAAATTCTATAGCGGGAATGTTGGGTCTACTATCCTCCGGAATAGTAATTCCTTTAGCAAGCATTCCGATTGCGGTGGTTGCCGTTCTTGGAGGAATTTTAGGAGGCTATTATGGTGCTAAAAAAACAAATAACCTTCATCTAAAATACATTTTAGCTGTTGTATTGGTAATTGCAGCTATTAAGTTGATATTCGTCTAATTTTTTAACTTAACACGCATAAGATGAAAGTGATTTATTTTGGAATAATAGCAGAAAGAGCTGGATCTGATTCTGGGGATTTCGATTTTGAGGGCAAAAATGTGGATGAAGCCAAAAAACTATTAGAAAGTAAAATCTTAGGACTGTCAAGTATTAGCTATCAACTTGCAGTTAATCATAAAATTGTTTCAAACTCCACGGTATTAAATGTAAATGATGAATTGGCGGCTCTTCCGCCTTTTGCAGGAGGATAATGCTAGATACTCACGAATCACAACGATATTCCCGTCAAATTTTGCTTTCTCAAATAGGCAAAGAGGGTCAAGAAAAGATTAAATCTGCTCGTGTATTGATTATTGGTATTGGCGGACTGGGTTGCACTGTAGCCCAACTTTTAACTTCCTCTGGAGTTGGCACCATTGGATTGGTTGATGGTGATCAAGTGGATCTAACAAATCTACAACGTCAAATACTCTTTAATTCCAATGATCTTGGCAAACCCAAAGTAGAGGTTGCCCAATCAAAACTATCATTGATAAATGCTTCTATTGACATCAAAGCCTTTACACATTTTTTAAATGAAGACAACATCACTAATGCATTTGATGATTATGATATTATAGTGGATTGTACCGATGACATTGCAACTAAAAAACTAATCAATGATGAAGCCTTAAAATGCAATAAACCAGTAGTTTATGGAGCATTGCATAAATTCGAAGGACAAGTAACAACCTTCAACTTAAATGGCAGCCCAAGCTACACCGACTTATTTCCAACCATCAATCAAATGCAAAACATACCGCAATGTTCCGCAGTTGGTGTATTTAGTATTTTACCCAATTTAATTGCCAGTATGCAAGCTAATGAAGTTTTGAAAATAATATTGACTATTGGAGATGTTCTTGCTGGAAAAGTCCTAACATTCAACACCTTAACTAATAATTTTTACACTATAAGTTATGACAAAGTCTAAAGCCATTAAATCAGTATTTGTTGATGGAGCAATTACTTCTGATTTCATCAGTAAAAAAATTGCAGCACATCAACACAAGACCGAAATAGGTGCTCACAGTATTTTCTTAGGTCAAGTAAGAGAAGACACTATTGAAAATAAAAAAGTAGTTGCTATTGAATACACCGCCTATGAAGAAATGGCGAATAAAATATTTCATGATATAAAAGAAAGTGTCTTTCTCAACTATGAAATTACATGCATGCATATTTATCATAGTTTAAATCGTGTTAACTGCGGAGAAATATGTTTTTTTGTATTTGTTTCTGCACCTAGAAGGAAAGTGGTTTTTGAAGCCATAGAATTTACGGTTGAAACAATTAAGAAACAGACGCCTGTTTTTGGAAAAGAAATTCTAGAAGACGACTCTTTTTCTTGGAAAGAAAATACAAAATGATAGACATCACACATAAATCCTTTACTAGTAGAACTGCCGTTGCTTCTGCTATTTTAAAAGTGGGTTCTGAAGCAACAATTGATGCAATTCTCAACAATACTGTTCCAAAGGGCAATGTCTTAGAAATGGCTAAAACTGCAGGTCTTTTCGCTGTTAAAAACACATCCAATTCAATTCCCGACTGCCATCCATTACCAATAGAATTTACAGGTGTGGAATATGACATTTCACGTGAAAAACGAGAAGTACACGTTCTTATCACTGTTAAAACCGTTTACAAAACAGGTGTTGAAGTTGAAGCCATGCACGGTGCTTCTATAATTGCACTGACACTCTATGACATGTTAAAACCGATTGACAAAAACATAGAAATATCTACCGTAAAATTGGTTTCAAAAAGAGGAGGTAAATCAGATTTAAAAAGAGATATAGAATCGGAGCGTACAGCTGCAGTTATTGTTTGTTCTGATACCATATCGAAAGGATTAAAAGAAGATAAAGCAGGTCTTGCAATAAAAGAGAAATTGGCACTACACAATGTAAAGGTTGTTGCTTATGACATTATTCCAGATGAAGTAAATAAGGTTCAGGAGCTCGCTAAAAAATATGCCAATGAAGAAATTGATTTAATTCTTTTCACCGGCGGCACAGGCCTTTCTAAAAGAGACACTACTCCAGAAGCGATTTCTCCCATTTTAGACAGAGAAATTCCAGGTATTGCAGAAGTAATCCGCGGATATGGTATGCTTAGGACGCCTTATGCCATGCTCTCACGCTCTGTTGCCGGAACGCTTAACAAGAGTCTTGTAATTACCTTCCCTGGTTCTACAAATGGAGCCAAAGAAAGCGTTGATGCAATCTTTCCAGCAGTTTTACATGCGTTTAAAGTATTTAAAGGGGCCACTCACGACAACTAAATGACAACTTCAAGTTCGCTAATAGATCGCCACGGAAGAGAGCACAACTATCTTCGTATTTCTTTAACAGATCACTGCAATTTGCGTTGTTTTTATTGTATGCCTGAAGAAGGAATTGAGTTTCAAGAGAAATCCAGTTACCTCACTAAAAACGAAATCATTGATGTCGCTAAAACCTTTGTAAATCTTGGAGTAGACAAAATTAGAATTACAGGAGGCGAACCACTTGTAAGAAAACATGCTGATGAAATATTACGAGAATTAGCTGAATTACCGATAGAACTAGCCATTACTACAAACGGAATACTTCTCGATAAATTTTTACCCCTCTTTAAAGAGATTGGCCTAACCAATATTAACGTTAGCTTAGATTCGTTAGATGAAGAAAAAAACCTGATAATCACCAAAAGAGACTACTATCAAAAAATACGCGAGAACATTGCTTTGTTACTAGAACAAGGGATAACACCTAAGCTAAATGTGGTAGTTATGCGTGGTATCAATCAGAATGAAATAATTGACTTTATTGAGCTCACCAAAGAATCTAATTTAGATGTTCGCTTCTTAGAATTCATGCCGTTTAATGGGAATAAATGGAAATTAGAAAAATGCTTTTCATATAAAGAGATTCTCGCTGAAATATCCAATCACTTTGGAGATTCGATGTACAAAATTGAAGATAGCTTCAATAGCACGTCTAAAAATTATAAAGTAACCGGCTATCAAGGATCGTTTGGTATTATTAGTTCAATTACAAATCCTTTTTGTGAAGGTTGTAACCGAATTCGTCTAACCGCAGATGGCAAATTGAAAAATTGTTTGTTCTCTACCGAAGAATTTGACATCCTGGCAGCACTTCGGGAAGGTTCTGATATTATTCCAATAATCGAAAATTGCTTGTCAAATAAAAAAGCGGTACGAGCAGGAATCCAAACAACTAACGACAATATCCCAACCTTCGAACAAAACCGAAGCATGATTTCTATTGGTGGTTAAAATTTAAGTATTCATGTGAGGATCAAAAGATATTTGATACTCCATTTCGTATTTATATTGGGTTGTTCAAACCCTACTTAATCGATCGACCAAACATCATCCTAACACCATAATTATGCTAAAGGTGCACATTACATCAATGAATCCTAGGTAACGCATTGGAGTAATAATGCTGCAGCCATTCCTTGCTTTGGAGTATAAAAATTACAAGTTCTACCTATATTTTCTTTGGAAGTGAATGCCTATCAGACATTTACCATTATTAATAATATATTTGAAATTCGTTAATTTTAATTGAACTTTATGATAAGGAATATTGCAATAGCTTTTATGCTATTTAGTTTTGGTTTTACCCAGGCTCAAAACATTGAAAACTTTGAACGTCTTATTTCGAAAGGAGATATTCCTGATCTCTTTGTCAAGTACCTTGAAGATAAAATCGCAAAAGACAATAAGGACCTTTTGGAAGACAATACTATTTCAAGAACAAATGCAAAAGACTTCTCTGCCATTACCAATTATAAATTGCATCAACTTATACAAAGTGGAAGAATCCTATACGGAGATCCACTAACCGTTTATGCAAATAAGGTTTTGGATAAACTAAAAGCGGCAAGCGATAACGACTTTGATAAAATTGAGGTATACACTTTAAAAACCAATGAAGTAAATGCATTTGCCACGCATCAAGGGGTAATCTTTCTTACCGTAGGTTTATGGGGACAAATAGAAAATGAAGCTCAATTGGCATATGTTTTAGCTCATGAGATTACACATATTCTAGAAAAACACAATCAATTATCCTATCAACACACCGAAGACTTAATTAGAAATGGGCGATATGGCGATGATAAGATTTCAGCATACTACCAATATTCCAAAGACAACGAAGAAGATGCAGACAAAGCAGGATTTAAACTTGCCCTTGCAGCAGGATATGATGCAACTGAAATATTTGGAACATTTAATGTACTCCTTTATTCATATCTACCTATAGATGAAATGAAGGTAGAGTACAGCTGGCTAGAAAATGAAGGTTTTAAAGTAACTGAAGATTTTATTTTAGAAGAGATAAAAGAAATCTCACCCGCTGAAGATGTGGACGATGAATTCCACACACATCCTAACATTAACAATAGAAGAACCAATGTGAAATCTATTTACAATGCTAATAAGGATAAAAAGAAAGAAATTTACATTGCGGGAACTGAGACTGAATTTCAAACTACCAGAAATTTGGCAAGATTTGAAATGATGAACATCTACATTCGCCAAGCGGAATACTTAGATGGAATCTATCACAACTTAATTCTATCCCGTTCTAATCCGGATAACGCTTTTCTTACTCGAACACGAGCGATGTCTTGGTATGGATTTACTGCACACGAAAATTCAGAAGATGGAACAGCATTTTCTACCAGTTATCGAAAAAAAGAAGGAGAAATTCAACAGCTCTATTACCTCTGTAATAAACTGAAAGATGCTGAACTTGCAGCCATAGCTACTCAGCAAGTATGGCTTGCCAGCCTAAAAAATCCAGAAGATCAATTTCTGATCAGCATCCGTGAAAAAACCATGAATGAATTTGTAAAGTTTAGCGAAAACAGTATCAATAATTTTGCAATCGAATTAAAAACAGACACAGTAGAAGTAGAAGAAGAAGTTGACGAAACCAACCTAAGCAAATACGACAAGATTGCTAAAAAACGTAAAAAAGAAACGGAAGAAGACTTCACTTACTATGCCTTGCTAAATATCGTAGATAAAGAGGAGTTTGTGGATGCCTATGATAAGGCCAAGAAAGTCAACAAAGAGAAAGATGATGAAGAAGAGGAACTTGCAGATTTAGATGAACCACAAGAAAACAATCTTAATATCAAAAATCTTATTATGATTACTCCAAACTATTACAAGCAGGATAATCGAATCTCCATCAACAAAAACGTCGATAAAAACGATTTAAATGAAACGCGTTTGATAAATCTTGTAGAGGAAAATGCAGAACGCTTAGACATTAACATTTCCTTTATTGATAATTTTAAAGATCCACGTTTTGATACTGACGCCTACAATGAATTTAGTTTGCTTTACGACTATTTAGGTGAACGAGCTAAGTTTAGTGACATGGATTTCCTTCCATTCTACAGTCAATATACTGGAGCACTTACAGAAAAATTTAATTCAAATTACGTTGGGATAGTAGGAATATTTACAGAAATTGATAGAAGAGAGTTTAACGGTTCTGCATTAGTACTTTCTGCACTTACCGTTTACCTTTTCCCACTTTACTTGAAATGGCAATTAACTGCAGATAAGTACACTGACTATTCATTTTTGGTGTATAATCTTGAAACACACCGACCATCGTTTATCAGCAGTAATTTCTATAATGCCAACATGAACATTCATCTGCAAAACGCTCATATATACAACTCACAAAACCAAATCACTAAAAATAAAAAATGAGATACTTATC
>CBDUEX010000046.1:0-7956 GCA_965366305.1 uncultured Bacteroidia bacterium
TTGTACTTCACTACCCTTTACGTTACCATAGTTTACAAGAACCAATGCTTGCTTCTTATGACTTCCTGTATTCCCAACACGCTTGCCCTTCCATCCCAAACTTTCTATTAACCAACCGGCAGGAACTTTTACATGTTCATGGTCTATTGGATAACTTTTAATCTTGGAGAACTTTTCTTTTAAAACATCAAAATGTGATTTAAGAATAACAGGATTTTTAAAAAAGCTTCCGGCATTTCCTAATTCTTTTGGGTCTGGAAGCTTACTCTGACGAATAGCAATAACAGCATCACTCACATCTTTGATAGTAGGCTCTGCAATGTTTTTTTGTTCAAGTATTGAGATAATATCTCCATACGAGGTATTTACTTGGTAATCTCTTTTGCTTAGTTTTAAACCAACACTGGTTATGAAATATTTTCCTTTGGCTTCTTTTTTAAAGATACTCTCCCGATAACCAAATTTGCATTCATCGCTTGTGAATTGGTGTTCTTGAAGTGATTTTAGTTCAATTGCTTTTACGAAAGTGAGCACATTTTTAATTTCTGCTCCATATGCACCAATGTTTTGCATGGGAGCTGCACCAACACTGCCCGGAATCAGGCTCATGTTTTCAATTCCTCCATATCCGTTCTTTACACAATAGAGAACAAGCTCGTGCCAGACTTCACCAGATGCAATTTCCAATTCAATTGAATCATCATCTTCGTGCAGAACGGTAATCCCTTTTGTTTGATTCACTATTACCGTTTGTGAAAGATCACCAGTAAAAAGTACATTGCTGCCTCCGCCTAAAAACAAGCATGCTTCAAGATTTTGAATGCTCGCTAATTGTTGCGGGTGGTCTAAAAACACAATTTCTTGTGCTTTAACATCTATTCCAAACGTATTGTAATTTTTGAGTGATAATTCTTGTTTATTGTGCAACACGGTGCAAATCTATAATTAGAAAAACGTGTAAAATGTTATTTTTACCCACGTAAATTAAAAACCGATGAAATCAAAATACACTTTTTTAACCATTTTAGCTGCCAGCCTTCTATTTGTTTATTCTTGTAAGGACGATGATCCTGCACCATCTGCAGGTGGGTCAACAACTGTTGATTGTACTGGAGAAACTCCAACCTATAACGGAATTATTGCAGCACTAATTAATGCAAATTGCACAAACCCAAGTTGTCATGGAAATGGCTCAGCTCAAGCGGGAATTTCTTTATCGAATTTTGCTGAGGTAAAAGCGGCAGCCCAAACCGATGTATTTTTTAAAGCTATCAAACACGAAGCAGGAGCAGAACCAATGCCTAAAAACGGTGTTCAGTTTTCTGATAAGAATGTAAAATCATTTGAATGTTGGAAACAAAACGGTTTCCCAGAATCATAACTATGAAATATCTTACTTTAATTATTGTAGCATCTACATTACTAATGTGGAGTTGCGAAGATGATGATGCTAAACCAGATCCGGTTCAGTCTCAAGATTTGTGCGATAGTTTAGATTACACCTACAATGCCGATGTAATGTCTATTATCAACACCAATTGTGCTACGGGATACTGTCATGGTGGAGCTGGAGCAGGTGGTGTTTATATGGCTGATTATGCAGAATTGAAAACAGTAGCTTCTGGCGGAAAATTCCTTAAAGCATTAAAGCATGAAGTTGGTGCATCTCCAATGCCCAAAAATCAACCAAAGTTGGCGGATTCAGCTATTCAAATTATTGAATGCTGGGTACAAAACGGATTTAAAGAGAAATAATATTTCTAGCTTCGTTTTATTGCAACGGTCATCTCTCTTTTGCCATTGGCACCTGGTGGATGTTCAAGTTCAAACCCAACACTTTTAAGATCTCTCTTGAGTTGTCCTGCTGCCGAATAGGTGGTTAGGACACCTTGAGGTAACAACGATTTATAAAGCTTATCAAAAATAGTAATACTCCATAATTCAGGTTGTTTTTTAGGTGCGAATGCATCAAAAAATATAACATGATAGGTGTCAGCATCTACGGTGTAGTTTTCTAATTTATCCTTACTTTTCTTTAAGATAAATTGCGGTGTTATCCGTATTTCTTTATCCCATTCGCAGGCGTGTATTTCTTGAAATAAATCATTAGCTTTTAACAAACTTCCGTAGTTTAACTCTGCTAATAATGCTGGTTCAACAGGATAAGGCTCTACCGTATGAAATACAATCTCAATGCCGAGCTTTTTAGCTTCGATCGCTGTAATTAACGCATTTAATCCGGTACCAAAACCAACTTCAAAAATATGGATAGTGGATATTGTGTCAGAAATTATGCGTTTTAACCCTTCTTGTATAAATACGTGAAGGCTTTCAGAAATAGCACCATTTCTACTGTGGTAAGTCTCATCCATTTCAGGGATGAAGAGCGTCTTTTCTCCGGTTACAGTGGTGTATATTTCCAAGTGGTCAAAAATAAGTGTAAAATGATGTTTATTTGCACCCAATGGAGTACAAAACTTTATCCATCATAATTCCAGTTTACAACGAGGAAAAAACGATTCACTTAATACTAAATAAGATTAAGGAAGTTACCCTAATAGGTAATCTATCTAAAGAAATTGTTATGGTAGATGATTGTTCATCGGACAATTCATTTGAACGAATTGAACAGTACAAAAAGGAAAATCCCGATCTTCCTATTGCTTTGTATAAACACGAAAAAAATAAAGGAAAGGGTGCTGCATTGCATACTGGGATTGATAAAGCATCAGGTGAATTAATTATAATTCAAGATGCAGATCTGGAGTATGATCCTAACGAATACAACGATTTATTGCAGCCAATGTTAGATGGCTTTGCTGATGTGGTTTATGGCTCTCGATTTATGGGAGGGAAACCACACCGTATTTTATTCTTTTGGCACAGTATCGGTAACGGAATGCTTACCTTGTTGAGCAACGCGTTAACCAATCTGAATCTAACAGACATGGAAACATGTTACAAGCTTTTTAAGGCAAAGTATGTAAAATCACTTAGCTTAAAAGAGAACAGGTTTGGCTTTGAGCCAGAAGTAACCGCTAAAATTTCTAGAATTCCTGGCATCAGTATTTATGAAATTGGAATTTCTTATTACGGAAGAACGTATGAAGAAGGAAAGAAAATAGGATGGAAAGACGGTTTTAGAGCACTCTATTGTATTTTGAAATACAATATTTGGAGTAAGTAAATCTTAAATAATCTCTTTCTCGTTTTGTGCATTTACGAAAAGCACATTTCCAATTTTGTCATAACCCATAAAGGTTTCAGATTTTTCGTGTTTCACGAGTTCGTATCTAAACCCAACGATAGTTAAATCGGCATCTCTTGATCTTTCATTGATCACTTCTTTGTTGGTAATGCCTTCAGATTTAGGTA
Organism: uncultured Bacteroidia bacterium; assembly: GCA_965366305.1. Taxonomy (GTDB): domain Bacteria; phylum Bacteroidota; class Bacteroidia; order NS11-12g; family UBA9320; genus UBA9320. The sequence continues at coordinate 3,376 of CBDUEX010000046.1, forward strand.
TAATCTCAATGTTGTTTGCAGAGATAGGTAGTCTTCCACTCTTAATCATTTCTTGAATCTTATCGCGTTGTTCTACAACTTCTTCTTCAGGATATACCGCGAACAACTTAATTTGACCTCCTTTACTCCAGTCTGGATGACCCAAAATAATGTATGCGATGTAGATCATTAAACTGGCATTTTGATAATCATTACTGGTTATCCAAAGATGGATTTCAGAGTTGAATCCAAAGTCTTTGTCGCTACTCGATAATATACAGATGTCGTAATTAACGGCTTTTGCTAAACTAAGATTATCAATAATTTCGGTACACGCCTCTGGTTGATGTTTGTTGAACTCAAACAAAATCATGTTGTTTTCCTGTCCACTAATACCAGGCAATTGAAGTACTTGCGAAATAGTATTGGTGTAACTCGGATTTACCATGGTATCCACAAAAACACTACTATCTGAAATTTGTGCCATCTTCACCAATCGTTGATAATCTTCATTGGTTTTTTGCATGGTTTCCTTGGATAAGTAACCATCGATATGATGAATATAAGTACCAAACCCAATTTTATGTGAAATCCAACGCAAGAGGTCAAAAGATGAAAATCGGTCGAACGAATCCTTCGAGATGGCAATTACGGAAGGTCGCCATGCATCATCAGCATTTGCTTTACGCTTTTGCAGGAACACTTGTAAGTTTCTACTTATCTGAAAAATAACACCGCTAAAAATTGCCGCCATATCGCTCTTCTTATTGTATTGACTTAATACAAAGTAGATGATGATCATGATTAGTATCGACAAAATTGCATAGAACGAATTAATTTTAAACATTAACCAAATACACATTACTGCACCTAGCAAGGAGATGTACCAACGTGATTTAAATGCAGGTCTGTAGCCTGGATTTGAAGCAAAGTTTTCAAAAAGCGAGATTAAACATATCGAGCCATAAGTAACCATGAAGAACATGGATATTACCTCTGCTACGGCATTTACATCTCCCATTAATACAAAAAAGAACGCTATAATACATGTAACCAAAGATGCATTTACAGGTTCCCCATTTGATTTTTTTACGCGTGATAACCAATAGTTAAGGCGAGGAATTGGAACAGTTTTATCACTAGAAATTGCATTTAAAGTTCGAGGTGCTACCATTACACTTCCTAGTGCAGATGAAATAGTTGCCGCTGCCAATCCAATTGGAATAATAGGCCACCAAACTGCAATATCAGCCATAATTAATTGTCGATTTTCAACATCTCCTAATGCTTCAGAACCCGCACTAGAACCAAGTTTGAAAGCGATAAAGACATAAATTATCATTCCAATTATGGTTGCAGCAAGTGTTCCAATAGGAATAGAACGTTTAGGGTCTTTTAAGTCACCAGACAATCCAACACCGGCTGTCATTCCTGTAAAAGCAGGAAAAATGATAGCAAATACGTAGTAGAAGTCTTTGTTGTCTTTATTAAAATGGAAACTATCTGCAGAGGTAAAACCTTCAATGGGTCCACCGGCGAAAAACATCACTAACGAAACCGCTAATATGGCAACTACGATGTACAATAACGCCATTCCACTGCTTGCTCCTTTAGTTAACATCAGCCATGCCAACAACAAAACAGACACGATTCCGATTGCCATTTTGGTGATAGTGAAGCCATAATTTTGTTGTACAAAGGCTATCACCGGGTCAAAGGCTTCTGTAAAAGCAATAATATAGAACGCCACACTAATGGCTTGTGATAAATACAATGCTATTCCAATTGCAGCCCCAATATTTAATCCAAAACTTCGGGAGATGATAAAGTATTCACCACCACCCTCAACTTTTTGATTGGTTGCTATTTCGGCTAAAGCCATGGCAGTAGGAATGGTAACCAAATGTCCTATTACTACAATTGCTATGGTTCCATAAACACCAACAGTTCCAACTGAGAATCCAAATCTCAGGAACATAATTGCTCCTAAAATGGTTGAAATTGCGGTAAGGAAAACTGGTGCAGTACCAAATTTACCTTTAGGATTTAGTGAAGTAGACGCCATTTTTTAGTTCGAATCTGTAAGCAAATGAAATAAAAAAAGTGACTTAATTTTAAAAAATCGTATAAATGGAAAGCGAAATGCTAAAAATACTAGGCTTCATAATCATAAATGTTATTGCGTTAATCTTGTCATCTATCTCGTTAGTGTCAACAGCAGCAATGATGCAGGATGTTTTCAACTGGCAAACATTAATGAAATTAGGAATCTATCTTGGGATATTAATTGTTGGGATATTTTTTTATAAGCTAGGCGTAAAGCTATTTCAAACTATCTAACGCTGTTTTGTAAACAGTTAGACAACGCTCACGGGCTTTTTTATGATCCACAATTTCTTTTGGATATGCATCTGTATTAAATTCGGGAATCCATTTCTTGACATACTTCAAGTCTTTATCAAATCTTGAAAGTTGGGTGTGTGGATTAAATATTCTAAAATAAGGTGCTGCGTCAACGCCGCAACCAGCAGCCCATTGCCATCCACCATTATTACTTGCTAATTCATAATCAAGCAGCTTCGTAGCAAAATATGCCTCACCAAGCCTCCAATCAATTAAAAGATGTTTGGTAAGAAAACTTGAAACCACCATTCGTACTCTATTATGCATAAAGCCCGTAGTGTTGAGTTCCCTCATTCCAGCGTCTACAAGAGGGTAGCCTGTTTCACCTTTGCACCATGCATCAAATTCTTGCATGTTATTTCGCCATGGAATATGGTTGTAGTTTGGTCGGAAACATGAATTTACGACATGAGGAAAGTGATGTAAAATCTGAATATAAAAATCTCTCCATATTAGTTCATTCAGCCATTTCTCAGAGGTCTTATATCCCTTTTGTACTTTATCTCGGATACTGATAGTACCAAATCGAAAATGTACCGATAAACGAGAAGTGCCTTCAACACCAGGATAGTCTCTGTTCTTTTCGTAATTTCTGATTATTCCTGATGTGGTTTGCTTCGCAGGAAAAGAAATGGAACTAGGTTTAAAACCGATGTCTTGCAGTGTGACTTCTTTTGTTGGCTCAGTAGGATTAAAGTGTTGAAAGTAGTTTTTAGTAGGGTAGGGCTTGAGATAATAATCATTTGCTTTCGCCTTCCACTTTTTGCTATACGGGGTAAAAACTACATAGGGTGTACCGTCGTCTTTTAGAATCTCATCCTTCTCAAATATTACATGACTGATTATAGAGCACTTTTTGTTGTCCTGCAAATTCTGAAATTACCTGATCTCTTTGAATTGCATACGGCTCGTAATCTTTATTACTGTATATCGCCGAAGGTTGATGTTTCTGAATCAGCTCTTTCCATATTTCTTCTGGCTTCCCATGAAATACCCACAGGTCTGAATTCAATTTTTGAAGCTCCACTTTTAAGCGAGAAACTTCTTGGTGAATGAAACTCACTCGGACATCTGTTGGGTCATCCAGCTCAGAAAGAATAGTGGTGTCGAAAATAAAAACACATTGAACTTGTTTGTTCTCTTTTAAAGCATGATACAACGATGCGTTGTCTTCTAATCTTAAGTCTCTTCTAAACCAATGAAAAACCATTTTACAAGTCGTTTAAAGCTTCTTCTGCTGAATTATAGTGATAGAGATTGAGTTCGGCTAGTTTAGGTGACGTAATTCTGTAGCTGTTCAACAGTGCATCTGCTGCCTCACCCAACGCTAATCGTAAAACAAAGCTGGGCACATTTGGTAATACTACTCGTCGATTTTCATTTTTTGCAATTGCCCTTACAAATTCATTCATAGTGAGCGGATGCCTGCCCACTGCATTGTATGTTCCAGCAGGAATATTTTGGTTTAATAATTCTAAAACCCAATGGTTAAACTCATGTTTGTGCGTGTAATTTATGTACTGCTTGCCACTTCCAAAAGAACTAGCCAAATAGTATTTAGCCAACTTAGCGATGGTATGATATACACCACCAGCCTTACTAAGATACAAGCCAATTCTAAGAATGCTGGTTTCTATTGTTTTGGGTAACACCCCTACTTCTTTCTCCCAATCGGAACACAGAGTAGCCATAAAGTCTTTCCCTGCAGGTGAATCATCTTTTAGTGTTTTGTCGCCACTATCACCAAAGTAACCCATGGCAGAAGCTTGGATAAATGTCTTTACGTTATTCTCTGTTTTTATAATCTGATTTACTAAAAAACGCGAGGTTAAAATTCTAGAATTACGAAGTTTAATCTTTTTTGAAACGGTCCAACGTGAACCAATAATTGGGCTACCTGCTAGATTAATAATTGCAGTAACATCGGTTAGTGCCTCAGGATCGATGTAGTTTTTAGCAACGTTCCATTGAAATAGATTGGCTTTTTTATCTGTAGGTTTTCGTGTAAGAATTTTTACGGAATAACCTGCGTTTGTTAAAAAATGAGTCAATTCATTTCCAATTAAGCCAGAGCCACCAGCAATTAATACAGTTTCCATTGGTTATTTAACAAAGTAACACACTCGAATGTTTGAAAAAAAATATTTAGTTATTTTTACCCTCGTATTATCACTATGAAAAGAATTTTAAGCTGTCTTA
>CBDUEX010000047.1:0-7936 GCA_965366305.1 uncultured Bacteroidia bacterium
GCAGGACATTTTACTGCTGAAATATTGATTAATCTATGAAAAATAAAAATCTAATCTCGAAACTATCAATTTCACTTTTTGCAATTGTATTGCTTGCAACAGTGGTGTCGTGTACTAAGGATCATAGCTTCACAGAAGAAAGTTTGAACCTGCCTGGCAGCCCATTTAATTATGAAACAGTAATTACAGGAACGGGTTTGCAGAGTAATATTAAAAACATGATTCGTGACAATTCAAAGGACTATTTTAATGATCATTCAGCAACCTTGGGTCGCGTGTTGTTTTATGACAAGAAAATGAGCATCAATAACTCGGTGTCTTGTGGGAGTTGTCACAAGCAAAATTTAGCTTTTGCAGATGGTGCAAAATTCAGTACTGGATTCGCAAATAAAAAGACCACTCGAAATTCAATGGCCATTTTAAATCCAGTAGAAAATATTAAAATGTTTTGGGACAGCAGAGCGGCAAATCCATATGAATTATCGTTGATGCCTGTTTTTAATCACTTAGAAATGGGAATTGAAAGTGATGACATGCTTGTTGAAAAAATAAGTGGTGCGGAATACTATCCTCAATTATTTGAAAATGCTTTTGGGTCTAATGAAATTACAAAAGATAAAATTGCTCTGGCAATTACTAGCTTCTTAAACAGTATGTACTCGCTAAACAGTAAGTATGATAAAGAAGTACAACAAAATTTTAGTGGCTACACTGCCATAGAAAAAATAGGAATGGATTTATTTTTTAGTTCTAAAACATTGTGCTCCAGCTGTCATCGAGGTTCTAATTTTAATCTTCCACAATATTACAGCCAAAGTACTACCCCTTTGGGTACAGCCAACATTGGTTTAGACACCAAATATTCAGACCAAGGAGCCAACAATGGCCACTTTAAAATTCCTAGTCTTAGGAACGTGGCATTAACCTCACCTTATATGCATGATGGAAGATATCAGACATTAGAAGAAGTAATTGAGCACTACAATTCTGGCGTTAAAAACAATCCCAATTTGTCTTCTACACTTCGTGTGAATGGACAGCCTGTGCGTTTAAACTTAACAACAAATGAAAAGATTGCACTAGTTGCGTTCTTAGAAACATTAACCGATGAAAGTTTAACTACAGATCCTAAATTTTCGAATCCTTTTAATTAACCATAAAAAATACACCTTTGTGGTGTGAAGGGAACTTACTTAAAAGTTAGAGGGTATCACTGCGATGCTTACAGTCATGTAAACAATGCTCGGTATCTAGAGTTTTTAGAAGAAGCTCGTTGGAACTTCTTAGAACCTGCTCTCAAAGAAAAGTTTTTCGAAGAGCGAAATCTCATTTTTGTAGTGGTTAATATCAATATTGCATATAAAAAACCCCTTATTCCAAATCAAGAGATTATTCTGGGGTTGAGTTCAATAGAATACAAAAATAAGAGCATCATAGTGCACCAAGCGATTACCGATAAAGATACTGCAGTGTTATGCAGTTCCGCAGAAGTTAGTTTTGTGCTAATCAATACAAGAGATGGCAGACCAGCTACTGTTTCGCAAGAAATAATAGACAAATTCAACCAACTAATAGCGTTATATAATGTTTAAATCACTTTCCAAATGGCTATTTACCAAAGTTTGGGGATGGAAGGTTGAAGGTACTCCTCCAAATCTTAAGAAATACCTTATTGTGGTTGCACCACATACCAGCAATTGGGATTTTTTAGTTGGCTTGTTGTATAGAAGATATACTGAGAATTTTGATCCAAAATATCTCGCTAAGAAAGAGTTGTTCGTTTTTCCCTTGGGTTACCTATTTAGAGCCTTAGGCGGCTATCCTGTGGAACGAGGAAAGCATACCAATTTTGTAGACTCGGTGGTAGAAGTTTACAATTCCAAAGAATCTTTTTCAACCACAATAACGCCAGAAGGAACAAGAACATATAGTCCAAAATGGCGAACAGGGTTTTACTATATCGCCAAGAAAGCGGAAATTCCAATCTTAAGAATTGGCTTTGACTATGGCACTAAAACAGTAATTATCGATGAGCCCTATTACATCACAAAAGGTGTTGATGAAACGGTAGCAGAATTTAAAGAGTATTTCAGTAAGTATCAAGGTAGAAACCCAGAAGACGGAGTAAGATGGCCAGAATGAAAATAGAAATGCCAAACACATGGCAGTTTAAGACAGAAATTGAAATTCGTGTTACTGATTTAAATTACGGTAACCACTTAGCAAATCAGCAATTTTTAGCTTTTGCACAAGAAGCTCGGTTAAAATTTTTTAATCAATATGGATTTACGGAATTGGATTTTGGAGGAACCTCATTAATTCAGGCAGATGCTGCAATCACTTTTAAAGGAGAAGGACATTTAGCAGATTGTGTTGAAATTTCAGTAAGTGCTATTCAAACAGGAAGCTCTTCGTTTAATTTGTTTTATTCTTTTTGGAACAAAACTAAAAATGCATCTATGGCACATATAAGAACTGCATTGGTGTGTTTTGATTATACTTCTGGAAAGCCAGTGGGTATTAGTGAGAAGGCTCTAGCGAGCGGTATATTTCTAACTTAATTGATAACCGCCTTGGCCATTTGAAGCAGTTGAGCCTTGTCTTTGTATCCGACTTCTTTCTTAATTAGACTTCCATCTGGCTTTATGAAAAGTAGCGTAGGATAGAAATTTACATTGTACTTGCGAGCAACCAACATACCTTCAGACTTTTCCATATCCATCTTCAAGTTGTAAAAATTGTCATTGAAGAAGGTACCTACTTCCTTATCTGTAAAGACATTTTGAGCCATTTTCTTGCATGGTCCACACCAAACGGTATAGGCGTCAATGAAAATTGTTTTGTTCGTTTCTTGGGCTAATTTTTTCACTTCGTTAAGTGAGTCAGTTTGAAAAGAGATGCCTCCTTCTTTACCCGTAGCTAAAGATGAAGTAAGAAACCATGTTGCTGAAAGCAATAAAACTGTAATTATTCTCATTATTTTGAAGTGCAAATATACTTGATACCCAATAGAGGACATAAAACGTGCCAAATTACTTAATATTGCAGTGAAGTGAATATGTGGTTTAGCTTTTCAACAAACATTTTAATCTTTGCAACCGCTGTAGTACTGTATCTAACCATGCACAAAGATTACAAGCAAAAGTATTTTCTATGGTTTATTCTGCTCACAGGAATTGCCGCTGGTGTAGCCGCGTTCGGACACTTAGAAATCTTACATCCAGCTTGGCAAAAAGGATTGTTATTCATCTCTCGAATAGTTAACATCGCTTCAATCTTTAGCTTTATGTCTGGTACTTTTAAGTACTTCAAGTTAATTGACAATAAGTGGATTAATCGCACCAATAATTCCGCCTTTCTTTTTTTTATATGCTGGTTGGGAATTGATAATATTTTTTTGCCTGTAACCTACTATGGAGTTTTTGGAATGGCAATCATATCCTTGGGCATTTTTATTAAAAATCTGAGGGTAAACTTATCAGCTACTGTTCCAGTAATTATTGGAATTGTAGTGATTATTTTATCTGCTTTAGTGTTTTATGTAGTGAAATCTTCATTGCCTATCAGAGCAGCAGATGTAAGTCATATTCTAATTGCCATATCATTGGTAATTATGGCTAGAGGCTTTAAACACATGAATTTATATGACATTTCGGTATAGCCTAGTTCTTGTTTTAATCTCATTATTTGGGATTCATTCAAACGCACAACAAAACACACAACAACAAGATTCACTGCTCATTCGAAGTATTTTTGATGAAGCACTATTAAATGGGCAGAGTTATAACAACTTAAACTATTTGTGTAAGGTAATCGGGCATCGATTAACTGGGTCTGTTCAAGCTCAAAAGGCAGTTAACTGGGCTCAGGATAAGGTTACTGGTTACGGAGTTGATAGAGTACTGTTGCAAAGTGTAGAAGCTCCTCATTGGATTAGAGGCGATAAAGACTGGGTGGCACTAAGCGAGGAAGTAGATATTGCATTAAATGCATGTGCACTTGGCGGATCTGTAGGTACAAACGGACCCTTGCAAGCAGATGTAGTTGAAGTTACCGGTATTGAGGACTTAGAACGATTTTCAGCTGGTGATTTGGAAGGCAAAATTGTGTTTTTTAATCAACCAATGGACAAAACGAAAATCAACACATTTGAAGCATATGGAGCATGTGTGTCACAACGTTACTGGGGTGCTTCTGAGGCTTCTAAACTTGGAGCTGTAGCTGTGCTAGTGCGTTCCATGACAACACTTACAGATATTTATGCTCATACAGGCAGTATGGCGTATAAAGAGGGTGTAACCAGAATTCCAGCTGCCGCTATTAGCACACAAGATGCAGATATTTTGCATTCCTATATCGAAGAATTAGGAACGGCTAAGGTGACAATGAATTTGTCGTGTTATACAGCAGCTAACGTAAATACACATAATGTTGTTGCAGAGATAAAAGGAAGTGAGTTTCCGGATGAAGTAATTGTATTTGGTGCCCACATAGATAGTTGGGACAAAGGAGAAGGGGCACATGACGATGGAGCTGGGGTAGTGCAATGTATGGAAGTACTTCGCATATTCAAAGAATTAAATATTAAACCAAAACACACTATTCGAATGGTGTTGTTTATGAATGAAGAAAATGGCAATATGGGAGGCAAGACTTATGCTCAACGAGCCAAGTTAAACAACGAGTCTCATATCTGTGCGATAGAATCAGATAGAGGTGGTTTTACTCCAAGAGGGTTTAGCATGGATGCAAATCCAAATCAAATTGCACGTGTACAAGCATGGAGTGATTTATTGGAGCCTTACGGATTGCATCTTTTTAAGAAAGGCTATGGAGGTGTTGACATAGGGCCTTTAAAAAGAAAGGAGAATATTGTTAATCCTAACTTAATGCTGATGGGATTGTATCCCGACCCACAACGTTATTTTGATTACCACCATTCGGATGATGATGTATTTGAAAACGTAAATCAACGAGAGTTGGAACTGGGTGGAGCAAGTATGGGTGCGATGATTTATTTGATCGATACCTATTGGAGCCAATTGGACGTTAATTAAATTGAAATGAAAAAAATATTGCTATTGTCACTACTCGTGGCATCACAATTCACTTATGCTCAATTGAGCTTTAATCACCTTGGAGTTGGCTTTAATTACAACGGAACAGGAAGACTTTCAAGTGATTTAGTTAATTCAAATTTTGATCATGAAGATGTCGCATTTGCTACCTCTCAAGGAAGTTATGGGAGCTTAAATCGTGTATTTAGTTCGTATGAATTTGGTCTAAAGCCAACGAAATATCCATTCTTGGTTTTTGATTTTGATTTGTTACAAGGAGCTGAATATATTTACTCCAGCAACTACGAGAGCTACAGAATACAAGATACCAGTTTCAACAGAAGTTCGAATATTGACATTTCAAGTTCATTGCTTGGATTAAAATGCATGGCAAGAATTACTACTCCTAATGAAAAGAGATTTATTTATAATTTTGGTTTAGGATTGGAAGGATTATGGGCCTATAATATTGATGCCGAAGGATACTCAAGCACAAGTAAAAACCATTGGCCAAGTCAAACGTACGAATATACCAATGAGTCTTATTTTGGTGAAGGTTTAACTAGCTATGGGAGCTTAAATTTGGTTCAACAAGTTGGTCTAGCTTTTCGTTTAGGTAAAGACGAAAAAAGCTTTCCATTGAATAAAACATATCTTGAAACAGATTTTCAAATCTTAAATAACTTCACATCAATGAGCGGCAATTGGTCTAAGTTCAGAACTTATGGGCTTACGCTTTCGTTGGTTTATGAAGTTCAGTAGGTAACTATTCGTCGTCGCCTTCAAGCTTAGTGAGGAAGTTGGCAACCGTTCTTGGCGAAGCTGTTCTAATTCTAAACTTGCCTTGACTCATTTTAGCACCTTTGTCTTTGATGATGTCATTGAACTCTTTATCAGTACTAGCAACAGTTAGGGCTCCCATATAGTAATCTATATAGAACCAATCGTACTTACTTACTTCTAAATACATGGTGTAACGAGTTCCACTTCTTCGCTTGTTAATCACAATACGTGCATCCACACTTTTGTTAATTTGCTGACCATTAATAGTAGCAATCTCTACCGGTTCGAAGCTTACGAATGATCTTCTAGAAGGCGAAAAATGCAGGCTTGTATTGGTGATGAAGAAATTTCTATTGAGCTCATCGTCTGGTTTAATTTCTCCAGAAAACGAAACGTTGCTTAATGCTTTTTCAAGCTTCTTGTCGTTTAAGTATTCAGACATAGCTTTAGCAACAAATTCATTGTCGTTTTCAATCATTTCGCCATCTCCGCTGTTTCTGATTACTTCGATAATTCTGCCGTAACACTCTTCTGGAATATTTACATTTAGGGCGAGTATACTTTCAAGAATAAAGGTACTATCTGCAGGTAGTTTACGAATATTACCTGCCATAATTCCATTGAAATTCTTGTCTTGATCCATTCCGAAATTAATTTTCCCTTCTGAATATACTTCTCCTGTTACGTCGTTAAATGATAAGTAACTTCCTCTTTGTGCTCCTCCAAATAATTTCATAGAATCACCAACATAAAAAGTTTGATCTTGCTCATTGTAATAGAAGACCCCTGTGTCGGATGTTAATTCATTGTCTGCATAACTACGCTTAAACGCAAACATAGAAGGATACACGTGAGTGGAATCGTTTGCAATGCTCAAAGCTGCTGACATTCTTCTTCGATCTTCATTCAAGATTTCGTATGCAGGTATTATTACATCAGTTGGGTTTGGGCGTTGATTGTATCTAAAGTAGTTACTTGTGTATTGCTCTAAACTATGCAACGGTTTTACATAACCATTGAACGCAATGTCTTCTTCTATACTGCTTAGTTCTACTTTGCCTTTGTAAGCAATTTTCGGACTAACGGTAAAGCCAATACTGTCTTTAACAAAGCCTGTTGCAATTACCGTAGAATCACCATGTCCTACAACTCGCATGGCATTGAAGTATAATACTTGTCCTGTTCTATGTTTGTCTTTGTACTTGTAATATCCAGATCCGCTTAACGCATAGCGTCCATTTATCTTTAATTTAGCATCGTAAAGCTCATGGAATTTATCATCACGTGATGCCAGTAATTTAGCTTGTTCCAATGGCTGCATATCAGCATCTTCTTTGATTGTTACTTTGCCATCAAAAGGGAATGCTCTACTATCAGCAACATCAATATAGGGAACATTCTCTGCATAGATAACGCCTTCTTTCATATCGAATAATGCTTTCGTACTTTCAAATTTTAATCCTTCTTGATCACCTTTTCGAGTTACAAAATATGATTTCTCTTTGGCTAATAGTGGTCCTTTATTCAGCTCTATTGTTTGAGCATCCATGTCCCATTTGTATTCATCCATGGAACTTGCATAGGCATTGAACGGGAATTCTGTGAGTTTACCTTTTTCATTCGCTTTAAACTCACCAATACGAGTTGTGAAATCTACATGAGATTCTACGTTATAAGAAGCAAAAGCAATTTTATCATCTTTTATAGAACCAATTTCAATTTGAGAAGTACGAGCATCAACTTTGTTTGGCTGATACTTCATGTCTTTAGAAGTTAGGGTTGCTTGGTCCCAAGTTAACACTCCGTTGCCAGAAATTCTACTGCTGGTTTGGATTAAATTTCCTTTAAATTCTTGATCGTCGCGAAGAACTTTAACGGTATGTCCATTGGTATTTACAAACAACGAATCTTTAGTTGGCAACCATTTGGTTAATACATCCTTCGCAAAAACGTTAGGATACTTACTGTCTTCATTTACAATGTATGACTCAGCAGCAGCAATGGTGCTGTCGGGTGTTAAAAGCATGTTCTCAGAAACTATTTGAGCTCCCTGATAATCAATTGTCCCTTTAGCGGTAAATCCTTCTTCGCTTAAT
>CBDUEX010000048.1:0-7916 GCA_965366305.1 uncultured Bacteroidia bacterium
GGTCTATTAAGATCGGCAGTTTTAAACCCAAGACCTTCTAAGATTTCAGCAGTTTTATTGTCCATGTTATAACCATCAAGAGCATCAAATTCTTCTTGATAGTCGGCCATTTTTTGGATAATCTCTTCACTGTGATCCGTTTCCATTTCAACATACAGCTTTTCCAATTCTTTTTGAACAAAAATTGCTCGATTGAACGCTTGTTTCGCATGTTCCAGAATGGTTTGATCACCATCCTCACTTATCATGTCTTGACTTAAATAACCAAGACGAACACCACCGTGTTTGTTGATAGAACCTTCACGAAGCTCGTATTTGCCTATGATTAGTTTGAGCAGAGTTGATTTACCTGCACCATTTTTACCGATAAGACCTATTCGTTCTCGAGGTTTAACAAACCAATCGATATCTTTAAATAAGTAATTACCGCCAAATTCGAAGGAAACGTTTTGTATATGGAGCAAGGTGTCGTTTTTTTATGAAGGTGCAAATTTAATCAGAAGGGAGACTTAGCCCAATAAAAACCAAATGATGAGGGCAACTAATCCAATAGCTGCCAAAAACGATAAGGCAATAGTAAAATATAGGTTTCTATTTCGCTTGCGATAAAAGGCTTCTGCTCGTTTTCTACCTTCAGTTAGTTCTTGTGGTGTGAGTGTTGGAAACGGTTTTGAATCATCAGTGTGATAGCCCGTTCCAATGTACTGCTCATTAACTTTTGAATAACGTGCCTTGCTGTTCTTTAGGATTTTGCGATTGTATCTTAAGGTATTTATCGCACTTTGTTGTAGTCCGCCAGACATTTAGCAAACATACTTAGTTTTTAATAAACTTAGCTGTCCCTATGGGTTGCCCAGAATCTTTTTCAATGATGGTAAGAATGTACGAACCGCTATTTAAAAAACTAATGTCTAAGACATCTTTAGCTGTTGTTCTTAATACATCTTTACCGATTACATCGGTTATGCTAACATCATATTTACTTACATTGAGATAATCAATGTGCAATTCGTTGGATGCTGGGTTGGGGTATATTGCAATTGACTCAAGTTTAAGTCTACTGCTAATTGAAGCCGTAGTATAAGGATATTGATAAAGGGTATCTACTTCTAAAGAATCTAAACTACGATTGTATATTCTCACTTCGTCTATATCTCCATCAAATGGACCAGTAGTGTTTAGGGTATTTAAAGTAGATAAGCCACCAACTGCTAATCCACATCCAGACATAAGCGAATTTATTGTACTATACGTATTTGAACTTGCTAATTGACCATCTACCCATATCGAGATATCTCCAGCACTGGATACATCTCCAACTACGTGATGCCATTTATTGTCATTTATAATAGAAGATTTACCAGAAGTCATATAACCTTTATTACTATTATCCCGTATATCCATGCTTACTGTTCCTTCTCTGAGGTACAATAGATAGCCACCTGAAAAATCGCAATTATATTGAGATACAATAGCTTGATTGAAGGCGGTGCTTGCACTTGTTCGAATCCATGCACTCACAGAAACTTCATTGGTAATTGTTCTTCTATTGGTTCCTGCTTCCATAATCCCTCCTTGAAAGTCTGTCGCAAGATTCATTCCTCCTGTTTTATCCAAGGTTGAGTCAAAAGTTGAATTTCCTCTTGAATTAGAAACGCCATCTTGAGTGCCTGTTTCGTCGGTAAAGTCAATGCCATCCAACATGAAATGAGCAACAAGACCATTTTCAACTTGAGCTTGTACTGAGAATTGAGAGAAAAGGATAACGCTAATAATGGTAAGATGCTTAGATATATTCATAAATCGAATCTAGTGAATACAGTTCATATTATAAACCCTGAAACAATTATAGTACACGAACCTGACAGAAACCAATGGTTGCATACGGATATTTTTACCGTCTTCAGACAATAACCATTCTGGAAAGATAAAAAATGCCTTCCGCATGTGTAAGGGGCATTTGTTTATTTTTTAAAATAGGAGTGAAGCCCTACAACTCGTGTCCCATCTTCTCTTTTTTGGTATTGAGATACCCTTTATTGTGAGGATTTGGAACCACTTGCAAAGGCACATTGTCTACTATCTCTAATCCATAGCCAATTAACCCTTTTCTTTTCTTTGGGTTGTTGCTCATCAATTTCATCTTGTGAACTCCTAAATCTCTAAGTATTTGTGCTCCAACACCATAATCACGTTCATCCATTTGAAATCCAAGTTCCAAATTCGCTTCTACAGTATCCATTCCACCCTCTTGAAGTTTGTAGGCTTTGAGTTTATTTAAAAGACCAATTCCGCGACCTTCTTGATTCATATAAACAATAACACCTTTGCCTTCTTCTTCGATTTTACGCATAGCACTTTGCAACTGCTCGCCACAATCGCATCTGCAACTACCAAAAATATCGCCAGTAACACAACTGCTGTGCACTCGCACCAATACGGGTTCGTCTGGAGCCCATTCGCCTTTAATAAGTGCTAAGTGATCCATGTTGTTCGACGTTTGCTTGTAAGCGACTAATTCGAAGTTGCCATAGTCGGTAGGCATATGTACATCAATTTGACGTTCGATTAAGCTTTCATGCTTCAAGCGGTATTGAATTAGATCTGCAATTGTTACAATTTTCATGTCAAACTTAGCTGCAACTTTCACCAAGTCGGGTAGACGAGCCATCGTTCCGTCTTCGTTCATTATTTCAACGATACATCCCGCGGGTTCAAATCCTGCTAAGCGAGCTAAATCAATAGCAGCTTCTGTATGGCCAGCTCTTCTTAAAACACCGGCAGTTTTTGCTTTTAGTGGAAAAATATGACCGGGTTTCCCTAATTCTTTAGGATCTGTGTTTGGATTAACCAACGCCTGAATGGTCATTGCTCTATCGTATGCAGAAATTCCTGTACTTGTTCCATGACCGATTAAATCAACCGAAACCGTAAACGGCGTTTCGTATTGTGCGGTATTTCTACCTACCATTAACTCAAGATCTAGTTCTTCGCAACGTTCTTCTGTAAGCGGAACACAAATAAGTCCACGACCTTCTGTAGCCATAAAATTGACCATTTCTGTCGTAACATTTCGTGCAGCAGTTAAGAAGTCACCCTCGTTCTCTCTATCTTCATCGTCCACCACAATTACCATTTTGCCATTTTTAATTTCTTCAATGGCTTCCTCGATGGTGTTCAGTTTAAAATCGCTCATAATGTTGGTTCAAAGGTAATATTTTGACTTACCTTACACCAATAAACGTATTAAATTCAACTCTGTTTGGTTCTACCGGAAGTTTTATTCTCATCAAACCTTATTAAGGCCTTTTGGATGACCTAATAAAAGAGACTTTTACAGCTCGTCTTCAGACAATACAACTAAGAAATCATCCTCATCCAAAACAATTTCTTTGTGCTTAGGAAGGTTTAATGTTACTCCAAAGTTGTTATGTATGTCTTTCAACTGATCGTTTTTTCGAATGCCTAAGCATACTTCATTTCGTTTGTTTGCAATGCCCATAACATCTCCAAAAGTTAACGACTGAGGAAAAGTGTCAAAATACAGATTCGCTGGTTTAACATAGATTTCACTACCGTCTTCTGAAAAAATATCATCGTACAATAATTTGATTCTAGGCTCTTCACTTAATTGAGCTAATACCATTGTAATGAGCTTGTTACTTATAATAAAATCGTCTACATCGGTTTGGTTGATCAACTGCTGATTCTCCGAATTGAGTACTTGGGTTATGATCTTCGGGTTAGTAGATTCTTTCAGCATTTCACGTAGCAACAACAAAATAATTAAGGTGTCAGAATCTATTTTATCTGGGCTACTGATTTCTGAGTTTTGAGATAGAATGATAATATTATCGTACTGATTTGGATCTATTTTAGCAAGGCCATTTTTAGACAATGGATTTTGATCGATAATATTAACTTCAAAGTTGGGGTAAGCCGATTTTAATTGGTTAAAAGTTTCTATTAATTCTGATTGAGGTTGATGAAACATAATGTCGAATCGCGAACCATCAAGTAAATAGTCATTGGCTTCGTGCACAAAAATTTCGCCAACACTGTGCCATCCCAATATTAAAGTAGACTTTTTAGTCTGTTCTAGTTTCCTGTCTGGTAAAGGAATATCCTTTGGAGAATAGAGTGGAGTAGGTTTGTAGTCAATAGTTGAATCGTCTTCAGCGAGTATTAATACTTCATCGCCTTTCTTGAGCTTTCGTTCACGCGATGGTCGAATTATTAGTCCATCAGTTTCATTGTAAATACCCAACGGAATACCATCTTCAAAATGATAGGCCAATTCAAAGAAGTCTACATCACCCCAATCTGCTTCATAAAAGTAAACCTCACATCCATCGAAGGATAATATTTCGTTGTACACCAGCTGCAATCCACTAGTTAATGAGGTTTGCATCAACAGTTTCCCCATTATATTCCAAGTGTCTATTGCAATCAGATTCTCATCATTGAAATAACTGATGATATTTCGCTTTTCTTCTGAAAAAATCTCTGCAATAACAGGAATGTTACTTTCATTATTTTGGCACGATTTAATCGCCATTATGGATTTAATTCCTTGAACATCAGATTCTATTTTCTCATTGAAATTTGCATTCTCAGAACACTTAGCTAGGATGATAACTGACTTAGCAGAAGTAATGTTAATCCGATTCAATTCACTAATGTTAGAAGAATTTCCATTGGTAGTAATTACCGAAGTGGTGAGTGTATTGGGCAATCGCTTGGCAATTAAATCATCCATCTTTTCTTTGGAATGATTGGCTAGGATAACAATGCATGCCCGTGATTCACTTTCATTGGCAATTATTAGTTCTCGAATAATGTCAACCACTCGGTCGTTCCAACCTAAGATAACGGTGTGGTTATCTTCAATTACGCTTCCTCTACCTTTTCTAAAATTGTACAAAAAGGAATTGAGTGAGGAGGTGATGAAGGCAATGAGCATCGATAAAATGATAACGCCTGTAAAACCTGCTAAAATGGTGGTTAGTTTTAACCAGCCCGGAGCATTGTTGTCTTGGTTCATATTGCCCGGAGCAGTCATTTGAAGGAATGTCTTCCAAATATGATCGCCAAAACTTCCTAAGTAATCCAACTCGGGAAAAAGAAGGAGCAGGACGTACCTTAAAGTAATTATAAATACAAAGGCAGAAATAAACACCACTAAAAGGCTTTTGAATATGGATGATCCACCTTTATTCAAAAATCGCTCAAAGCGATAAACCAATTTATCTTTAAATGATGCTTTCATAGTCAAAAAGTGTTATTCTACAATCACTTTTGAAACCCAAACTTCCCCGTTTTTCTCCATTCTAACCAAGTACATTCCACTTGCTTCATTTGCCAAATCGTATGTGATTTGAGTATCTGAGATGTTGGGTTGTAATGATAATTCTTGTCCGAAACTATTAAAAACTTGTGATTTTGTCTCTCGTAAATCATATCCAGTAACGGTAAGAAGTCCTCGCGTAGGGTTTGGATAACACTGATAACCATATTTGTTTTCAACTTCTGGAACATCGAGAGCGTGAAGCACCGTAAAGTTTAAAATACTGCTGCCTCCAAAGTCTCCTTCAAGTGTTTTTAAAACACCACCACCAACTTCCATGATTCTAAAAAATCCATTTCCATCGCTGTTTGCCCAAAAAGAAATGCCATCATCATCCGAATCGTCGAGTAACAGTTGGTGACAACCAATTCCTAATCGGACAGTATCTCTGTAGATTTTATTTGCTTCCATTGCATTTCGTTCAAAAATTACATTTCCCCAATCGTCTTTTACCGAGAAGCTATTTTCATTGGCAGCACTGTTCATTCTATAAAAGAAATAGATGTCCTGCGGATATACTTCTGGCTTCTCAAAAGCACTGCTGTACACATTGTTATTGGCATATTCGTCGGTAACACCGTTTGCTTCTACAATTTCTACGTGAAAAACATTGTTTGTGGCTGTTGCAGTAGTCCAAACGCTGTTGTCAATAGGAAGATGATATTCCACTTCTTCTGAGAAACGTAAATATCCTTCCCAATATGCCGTTTTAGCATTAGCTTTATCATTTACCCAATAGTTCAGTTTTACAGAGTAAAGCACATCGCTACCATCATTTCTTATAATCACTTTGGGTGAAACACATGCAGGGTTAGTTCTACCGTATTCTATTTTATTGGTTGGACTAGTAATGTCAACTACTGCAGCATCCAGCGTAAAGTTCTTCGCTCCATACGTAACCAATTGATTGTTTACAATGTACCTCGAGTCTCCAGAACCGCCGATTATACCGTAATCTAGTTGCACTTTACCATCTTCCACAAATTTTGTGATATCATATTCTATTAAGTCAGTAGCCATACCTGGGCACCAACCTGCACGATCGTAAATCCATGTTCCACCTTGAGGGTAAATGGGATTGTAAGCACATTCCTTCCAAACGGTTCGGGTTAATGTTGTGTCTGTATCCACTGTTAAAAAGTGTTGACGAGGGATAAACTCACCTTCTTGTCCATGACCGGTAATTGCAGAGCGAAGCTTATACTCTTTGCCGTTTTGAGGTAAAACTACGTCTACGGTTGGATAGTAAATCGAATTATCAGCAATTTGGCTGTAATTAGCTGTAAAATAGGCAGTTGGCCAAATTTGAGAGATGTCAATTACTTCTCGAGCTGGCGTACCTTTTATAAAGACAAACTGGATATCCATTTGCTCTTGATTCTGACCTCCTCGACTCATAAACATGCGTTTAGTTCCTTTAAGAACAGGAGCGAAGTCGGTAACATCAAACGTCCACGTTTTTCCATTCGGTCCTAGATCTAACCCAATTCCATAGGGAGTTACAAACGACATAATTTCTAAGGCTGAAGGCCATCTGCGATAATAACTGATAGATTGAGGTGTTACGCTTCCATCGGCTGTAACACTTTCACTTTGATATTCAGCACCATCTTCATCGAAGTATTTCTGTTCGACATCGGCATTCCAATAAACGTTACTAGAAAGGATCACCTTTTCATCGTCAACAATGGAATTTGGTTTTGCAAGTATTTCATAATGAATAACGGTATGAGGAATGTGTTCAATGCCATCCAGAACATCATTGGTATCAATGGTGAAGGTATAATCTCCTTGATAGAACGTAAGATTGGGACGAAAATCAGAAGTAACAAAATCTTTGAATAACATTCCACCTCTATACGATGTATACCTTGGCGTACCAATGATAGTAGCCGAGTCTCCACCAAGGAAAAAGTCATTAACACGATTGCCGTTCTGATCATTGAAGCGATAATACATCTCAATGCGGGTGTCTAATCCAACACTAGCTTGGCGTTGTATGCTTTTTATTTCCGCAGCAGATAGGGCTTTATTCCAAATTCGAACTTCATCGATGTTTCCTGCAAAGTATCGGTTGTTCACTCCTCTACTAATTCTTACGTTGTAATTGTTGGTTGTATTTATGTTTAAGTCCGTTACGTTGCCGTTAGTTTCTAATTCACCATCAACATACAGTTTAATATTGGAGAATTTATTTCCATCTAGAACACATGCTACATGGTGCCATTTATTGTCGAGCACATTGGTAGTACCATAAATATTACCGCCATTCACTTCTACACGTATTGTTCCATTATCGTTGATTCTAAACACCCATTTTTCACCTGATCTGTCGGTACCCCAACTACAAATTTCTCCGTTGGCAGTTTCTGTTTTAATCCAAGCATCAATGGTTCTAGCAGCACTTCCTTGAATGCCTTTGTAGTTATCTGTTTCTACATAAGTAGACCCATCAAAGAACATGGCATAGCCTCCTTGAGCATAAATGCTTCTTGTAGTATCGGAAGCATGGCATCTTAAATTAACAGGATTAAAGCCCTGGTCATCATTTGCCGAAAAGGAAAGAATG
>CBDUEX010000049.1:0-7905 GCA_965366305.1 uncultured Bacteroidia bacterium
AGCATTTCCTTTTAAGTACTCTGTTACTTCTTTAGAGCTCTTGCCTTTCATTGATTCTCCATCAATGGCAATTATTCTATCGCCAGGGATTAAGCCCGCCTTGTGAGCTGGGTAGTCGTCGTAAGGAGATTCTATTACTACAAAATCATCAACAACACGAATAGTTGATCCAATTCCAGCATACGTTCCGGTTACTTCATAGCGGTAATCTTCTGCTTGTGCTTCAGAATAGAAATTAGTATAAGGGTCAAGCGATTGGAGCATGCCATCAATTGCTGCTCTAATCAATTGGCCAGGTTTTACCTCATCAACATACGATGTATTTACTTCTTTGTAAACTGAAGCGAAAATGTCGAGGTTTTTGGATATTTCAAAGTAGTCATCTGCTTTAAATGCCAGTAGACCAAATGCAGAAACTAATAGGATAATAATGTACTTTTTCAAAATGCTGAACTGAGTATGGCAAATGTAACGAATAGTTAGGTATGCAATATTGCTGTTGTGCTATAGTTTTTGGACAAATTATTGAATAATGACTACCAACAGTCTATGGTACCGGATCATAACCACTTTTTTTACTCCAAGGATGACAACTCAATATGCGTTTAACCCCTAAAAAAAGCCCCTTAATTGGGCCGTGTTTTTGAAGTGCTTCCACTGCATACGCACTACATGTTGGGGTGTATCGGCAAGTTGCCGGAAGAAACGGAGAAATAACTGTTTGGTAAATTTTGATGGGAATCATCAAAAGAAGAACAAAAAGACTACGAAATCCTTTTAATAAATTCATCGATGGCCAAAGTTAGTGTTTTATCTCTTGTTTGATACGATTCAATTTCTTTTTGTAGGTATAATACTGAAATTGCGTACTGACTTTTATCAGAAATTGCATCATAAATTCGATGCTTTTGAAGTCGGTAAGACTCATTGAGCATTCGCTTAATTCTATTCCGATCTACCGCCTTTTTGAATTTCTTCTTGCTAACAGAAAACATTGCTTGGCAAGGAAATGGTGTGTGTAATTCGGTCTTTAAATAAATGAATAGGATAGGAGGTTTAAAAACACTTTCTCCTTTTTTTAGAAAAATTGCATCGATAGTCTTTTGATGAGAAAGTCTTTCGAGCTTATGAAATGTATGTGAAGCCCCCTCCATTTTTCGGGGAATTATAGATTAATGCTTGTGACGAGGTTCGTCAGAAACTGTAAGTCTTTTTCTGCCTTTTTTTCTACGAGCAGCTAAAACCTTTCTACCGTTTCTAGTAGCCATTCTCTCTCTAAAACCGTGCTTGTTTCTTCTTTTTCTTCTACTTGGTTGAAATGTTCTTTTACTCATCTTGTGTTATTTTAACCTGTTTGGCGTTTTTCTAAAAGGCTTGCAAAAGTAATATATTCTTTAAAAAATACTATACCTTACTATTCATTTTCTAAAATTTCTTTTGCTTCGGCCATTTCTGTTCGGTGTTTCTCCCCCACAGATGGATAAGTAAGATCCATGCTTTTAAGTTTATCTGCAACAATTCGAGCTACCATTGCTCGCATAATTAGCTTATTATCAGCAGGTATTACGTACCAAGGAGCTTTTTCGCTTGCGGTGTTTTCTATGGCACTTTGGTATGCGTTCATGTATAAATCCCACAAAGCTCGTTCCTTCATATCACCAAAACTAAATTTCCAATTTTTCCTTTGATCCTCAATTCTCGACATGAATCGATTTTTTTGTTCATCTTTTCCAACATTTAAAAAGAACTTGAGAATAACGGTACCATTGTTAGCCAAATGGTTTTCCCAATGAACGATGCTTTCATAGCGTTGGTTCCAAAAGTTTTGGTTTAGTTGGTCTATCGAATGAATTCCTGGAATGTTTTGGCCCAATACATATCCTGGATGCACTTTACAAACCAAGGTCTCTTCGTAATGGCTACGATTAAAAATTCCAATCCGCCCACGTTCGGGTAATGCTAAATTACATCGCCATAAAAAATCATGATCCAATTCTTTTTTACTCGGCGATTTAAAACTGCTTACTTGAAATCCTGCAGGATCAACTCCACTAAATACGGTGCGGATAGTGCTGTCTTTGCCAGCGGCGTCCATCGCTTGAAAAACAAGTAATACAGAATGGTTGTCTGAGGCATATAGTTTACGCTGAAGTTTAACCAGTTTTTTATTGGCTTTTTTCAATATTTTTTCTGCTTTTTTTACAGTTTCAATGCCTCCAGTGTAGTTGGTTCTATGGGCACTTAAATCAAAAGATTTGCCATCTTTTACAAGTAATTTTGGGTCGTTTATGAATGATTGCACTAAGCAAATGTATTAAGAGAATTGTAATTAGTAGTAATAGTCTATGGGATTATTCCAACCTTTAATTCGGAGTACAATGTGATTGCTATCAAATTTTTTCAAAGGTGTCAGGTCAAATGTTAGTGCGTGGGGAATAAGAGCTAAACAAGCACTTTCAGCATTGAAAGAGAAGCGTAATTGTCTAGACACTGGTAAAGCGTAATTGGATATCCCAGCATCAATTAGTGTTAAATCACCTGCTGTGTCACTTCCGCAGAAATAGTAAGATACTTCAAGACAATTGCCATTTACTTTAATTGAACTAGCCGTAAACTGTTTTTCTGGAGCTGAATTATATAATTGGCTGCTAATTTTAACCTTTTTGTCACACGTCGCACTAAAAGGAGGATCTTGCTTGCACCCAGAGAAACAAAAAATGAAGCATATAAAGAAAATGAAAGTGTTTTTCATTGTTCCCAAATTTAGTAATTATTATTGATTGCCTTCCTGATGAAAACGTAAATATTTAATTATAAGTTTGAAGCAATGAAAGTTAAATTTTGTGGAGCAGCTCGAACCGTAACTGGGAGTTGCCATTTAATTATTACAGACGACGGAACCAGAATACTTCTCGATTGTGGTTTATATCAAGGAAACGATCCTGATTTTGATGATTTTAACCAGGAGTGGTCATTCAATCCTGAGGAAATCGATGTGTTGGTTTTATCACACAGTCATATCGACCATGCGGGAAGAATTCCCAAGTTGGTGAAGGATGGGTTTAAAGGAGATATTGTATGTACCAGTGCCACACGAGATTTAGCTGCCATTATGTTAATGGATTCAGGGTTTATTCAGGAAAAGGATAATGTTTGGATTAACAAAAAACGAGCTCGTAAAGATTTGCCACCAATTCCTCCATTATACAAAGTGGTTGATGCCCAAAAAGCGATGGAGCAATTTGTTGGAATTAGTTATGGCAGGTGGTTTAGAATTGCCAAGCGAGTAGAGGTACAGTTTAACGATGCAGGGCACATTTTAGGAAGCAGTAATGTGACGTTGCGAATCGAAAAAGACAATCGTCATTTCGAGTATGTTGGGTTTACAGGAGATATTGGAAGACCCGATCGCCCTATTTTAAGAGATCCTCAGCAGATGCCGGCTTGTGATTATCTAATCTGCGAATCGACCTATGGAGGGGAAGAACATCAAGGAACTCCCAACGATGAAGCTGATTTATTAAAAGTAATTAAGCACGCTTGTGAAGAGAAAAAAGGGAAGTTGATAATCCCTGCTTTTTCGGTTGGAAGAACCCAAGAACTGGTTTATATGATGGATAAGTTGGATACAGCAGGAAAGCTTCCAAAAGTTCCGGTATACGTAGATAGTCCACTCGCCATAGATGCAACCGACATTTTTATCATGCACCCAGAGTGTTATGATGCAGATATCATTGAATACATGGCTACAGACCCTAATCCGTTCGGATTTCGCAAATTGAAATTTACTCGCACAGCAGATAGTAGCAAAGCCATCACTCATTATAAGGGTCCGGCTATTATTATTTCTGCTAGTGGAATGATGCAAGCCGGAAGAGTGAAGCATCACTTAAACAACAACATTGAAGATCCTAGAAATACGATTTTGGTAGTAGGATTTTGTGCAGAAGGAACATTGGGGAGATTAATTAGAGATGGTGCTGATAAAGTAAGAATATTTGGAGAAGAGAAAGAAGTGAATGCCGAAGTAATTATCATGGACAGTTTTAGTGCACACGGAGATCAAGAAGAAATGCTCGATTTTCTTGCCAATCAAGACAAGCAGAAATTGAAAAAGATATTTTTAGTGCACGGAGAAATCGACCGACAAGAAGTTTTTAAAGAAGCGATTTTGGAGAAAGGGTTTAAAAAGGTTGAAATTCCTGTTTTAGATCAGGAGTATAATTTGGATTAAAAATATTAATCTGAATTCAGTATCTTTGATAAGATATGAAAATCAGCTGCAAATTAGAAAAATGGCTTTCTACTTTGAGATCAGCTTTATTACTTTCAACTTTTTGTTTTGTTCAACTAGTATCTAGCTCGACTTCTGGCTCTGGAGCTAGCTTCGATGTTCCCAATACAGTTTGTGAAGGAACTGAGGTAGTGTTTATTAATACTTCTGATTATAGTGCAAATGATTCTGCGAATTATAAGTGGATTTTTGAGGAGGTTGGTGATAGTTATCAAACAAATGGAATCGTAACATGGCCAATTGTTAATACTACGAGACAAGTTAAAATTACACTAATTGCATACTTACAGAATGGCGATTCGAGTACCACAGCTAAATTCATAATAGTACACCCACTTCCACAGGCTGATTTTACAGCTGAGTATGTCGGGAATAATTGTCAGCTCAAACCAAAAAATGGAATGGACATTTATATTTGGGAGTATGGCGATGGTAAAAAATCATACGTACAAGACCCCATAATTCCATGGGAAGAATTTGATGATAGTTGCGAAGTTTGTTTAACTGTAAAAAATATCTTTTGCTGGGACACAAGATGTCAAAACATTTGTATAACTATCGGAGTTGAGAATATTTCTGAAATGGCAAAAAGGATAGAAATTTACCCTAATCCTTCATTCGGCGAAGCTACTTTGTTAATAGATGCCGCTATAGAAAATCCTCAAATTGAATTGTTAAATGGGTTAGGAAAACATATTCAATTTTCTACTGAAAAAATAGATTCAACAATCGTTAAGATTAAAACTTATGATATTACTGCAGGAGTTTATTTTGTTAAGGTTAATGGAGAAGGCTTCTCGGCAGTTAAAAAGCTTGTTGTACAAAATTTAGAGTAAGAAGAATCAATACTCTCGCAGTTTGGTGTAAGTAGAAATTAATTACCAAAATATTCTTTCATAGGTGTAAAATAATTGTCTACCCAACCTTGCTGATATTGTGCTCCGTGGTCTGGAAGATTACTATGAATAATAGTAATTTCTGTTCCGTTTTTAACTTTTTTAAATAGAACTTCTAATTGTGAACTTGCTTCGTTTTCATCAAATTCGGAAGTTCTCCAATTCTGAACTATGCGTTTCTTTCGATCAAGAATTAGGTTTGTTCCCGAGATATAACCATCCCAAGTGGTAAAGCTATCTCCAACCTTTTTAGAAACTTTTGCTTTTCCTCCAGTCATGGCACTGTGCTTTTTACTATTGAGCCAAGCTCTGTATATTTTTCTTCGTTTTGCTGGGATTATTGCCGATACCGTGAATTGCATTTTGGCAAGTTACATATTCCAATTCGATTTTTAGGGTTGTAACCAATTTACTTCATCGCTCGTAGAGTAACCATGATAGTAAAGCTAATCCTACCGCTCTTATTAATGGGAAGTAACTTGTATGCACAAACCAATAAGTACCTGATCTTAAAAAAACGAGATAGTAAACGTGAAGTTGTTTACAACGAAGGTGAAATTGTAATTGTTAAAACGTTTAAAGGAGAGAAAATCAAAGGACCCATGATTGTACTTACCGAAAGTTTAATACAGGTGAAGCACAAAGTAGTTCCTCTAACCAATGTGCAATGCATCGGGAAACGCAATCCAATAATTGGCAGAATCGCATCGGTATTGGTTACCACAGGCATGAATTTCTTTGTATATGGCTTAAGTGATAACCTTAAAAATGGCTGGAGTGAGGTGAGTGAAAACTACAAAGCAAGCTTGCCGATGTTGGGATTGGGAGTTCCGCTGCTAACACTTACACACAAACGCAAAGCAAAGTATTGGAAGTTTGAAGGACAGGTGAATACGTGGTGAATTAAGTAGGTTGAATTGTTTTATTTAGAAACCAAGAAGTGAAATGCAAAAGTAATTACCCCTTCATAAACGCGTCAATATCTTCAACTTCAATTGGCATTCCAAGTCATCTATCTTGTCTACAAATCCCTTACTATACCAACTCCTAGATTCGCAGTTAAATAGGGATTAGACCAAAGCTTTTGTTTGTGAATTGACTCATATTCTGTCGTCCACGAAAATTGAGTCTCCCAATATTCAGAGCCGGTAAATCCTATTCCTAAGCCACCGGATGCTTTTAACTTCCATTTAGTGTCCTTTAGTTGATAAACAAGTTTCACATTTGGCAACATCTTTACAGTGTGCATATCAATCTTCATTTTGGTGCCTAATGAATATTTAAATCGATAGCCATCCCAAATAGTGCTTAATCCAACGCTAAAAGTTAATTGCTCTTCCTTTTTCCAATTTCTATAATAATCCAGTTGGGCACCTAATGACTTTTCAGATCGATTCAACCAAAATCCTCTTACACCAATGGTGTTTTTTTTAAAATTCCGGTTATACTTAAGTGTTCCTAAATAGCTAAAAGGTTGCCGAGATCTTGTTTCATAACTTCCTGGTTTAGACAAATCGTAATAAACCAATTTGCTAGGCGTAAAATCATAAGACAACTCCAAGCTCGACTTTGTCTGAGCAAAAGTCTTCACACCCAATAGTAAAGTGATAAATATTACAAGAGTTTTCATTCTATTTTTTCGTCAGTTTTATAGAAGCTTGTTCTATTATCCCATTTTTAATATCTGGGATAGAATATCGAATAATATTGTATCCCTTTATCCATTTGCCCTCTAACTTGGATTTATCTATCCTAAAGTCAAAAAAAGGATTCCCATTATTACTATCTCCTTTTGGTGTAGTGAATATTATTTCATCCCTTTCTATCGATAAAGGTATTTGACCAAAAAGTGAAGGATAATGCTGCATGGAAGTAATATTCATATTATGCATATAAAATTTACCTTGATGTTTAAAAATGCGTAATTCAGTTGTATAGGCAAAAGCTTCAACATACATCACAGAGTCCCCACTAATGTAGATTCCATGTATTTGATCAGTACTGTTATTCTTTGTAGTGAGCCATGATCTTTTTATAACATTAACCTCCACATCATAATCGCCTTCTAACCCGATGGCAATATCAGACTTGTCACACGAGACAAAGATTAAGAGAAAGAGGATAAAATAGGTTTTCATGCTTTTCAAAGATAAAGAATTAACATCATAATTCTTATACGATGAAAGACTTGAAGGGAAAGATGGCTTACCCTTTCATAAACGCTTCAATATCTTCAACTTCGATGGGCATTCCTGCGTCGTCCATTAAATCTATTGGGCCATTGTCGGTGATTAAAACTTCGTTTTCTATTCGCACTCCAATTCCTTCTTCACCGATATAAATTCCAGGTTCACAACTAAATACCATGCCTGCTTTCATGGGCTCATAACGCATGCCGCTATCGTGTACATCCACTCCTAAGAAGTGACTGGTGCCGTGCATGAAATATTTTTTAACCGCTGGCCAACTTGGATCTTCTTTGGCAACTTCTTCTTTGGTAAGTAATCCCAATCCAATGAGTTCTTGCGTCATCAAACCTTCTACTTCTTTCTGATATTCCATTAACATCGTTCCTGGAACTAACTTCGCTCGTGCTTGCTTCATTACCCGTAACGTAGCATTGTAAACCGCTGCTTGTCGGGGCGAGAACACTCCATTTGCAGGTAAACAACGTGTCATATCACTGGCGTAATTGGCATAATCAACACCGCAATC
>CBDUEX010000050.1:0-7831 GCA_965366305.1 uncultured Bacteroidia bacterium
TATTTTTTTTCAAGAAATGAGAGTACAAGATCGGGTTTCATCAAACGCCAATTAACATCTTGTAATTGATCACCCAAATTTACGGAATGGTGAATGTTATGGTTTTTCATTTCGTCGAGTACATGAGGAAGTGCATTTACAAAGTAAATATCACCTTCAATATCACTGGCCCATTCTTCATAGTAATCTTCAGTGTCACCATGAAAGTTCAGTACGTTTTCAAGAATAATGACAAAATTGGATATGCCAGAATCAACCAACAGGTCAATTAATTCTGTTTTGAGCATCATGATGTCATTGTTAATACAATCGTTCCATTCGCCAATAAATTCTAATACGCAAAACGATGATTCATAGTCTACGAATAGTTGCTTGTAAAACAATGTTTCGCTTCCAAAGCTATCCCATTGTGGATGAATAAGGTAGTTGTAAATTCTATTGGTAAAATGAAATTCAGAGTACTCCGTTCCGAAGTTTAGTGCGTTTTCATCTTCTTCAGAATTGTAGATGTCACGCCACAAGTAAAAAGGCTCAATTTGATGCATTACTTCTCTAAATTTGTTTCCTCAATTAAGTACAAAGGTCGGTTTTTTACATTGTCATTTATCCGACTAATATATTCACCGATCATTCCAATTCCCAGTAATTGAATTCCTCCTAGAAATACAATGGTAATCATCAGCGAAGGCCATCCTGGTTCGTATTGCTTCAGTACAAATCTTCCATACAAGGTGTAGAGGATTAACAAAAAACCCAAGAATGCACACACAAATCCTGAAATTGTAGCTAAACGCAATGGCCAATTTGAAAATGAAGTAATGGCATCCAAAGCCAAACGAATCATCTTACGATAAGTGTATCCTGTTTCCCCAGAATTACGTCCTTTTCGTTCGTAGCTAACACTGGTTTGGTTAAATCCTAACCAAGCAATTTGTCCTCTTAAATAGCGTTGCTTTTCTGGCATTTGCTTTAAAGCATCAACTACTTTACGGTTAATAATTCTAAAATCTCCCGTGTTTAGTGGAATGTCGATAGAAGTTATTTTGTTTAATATTTTATAAAAAACGCTTGCTGTAAATTTTTTAAGAGCCGATTCATTTTCACGTTTGGTTCTGCTTGCATAAACCACGTCAAACCCTTCATTCATTTTGGCTAGCATTTCCCCAATTACAGAAGGGGGGTCCTGGCCATCACTATCCATTAAGACCACCTTATCGCCTTGTGCAAAATCGATACCAGCTGAAATAGCAATTTGATGACCAAAGTTGCGACTTAAATTGATGTAACCAAATTCAGCATTCTCTGCACACAATTTTTTAATGATAGCAAGTGAATTATCGCCACTACCGTCATTAACAAAAATCACTTCAAATTTTTCATGAGATAATTTTTGCAATTCAGATTTCAAGGATTGAATAAAGTCTTCTAATCCTTTTTCTTCATTGTATATTGGGAGAACAATCGAAATCATTTGTTCTGCAAAGAAAGTATAAAAATGCGGGAATGATAGTTCGTTTTTTGAGTGTGTACTTAGACCTATTAAGTCTGTACTTAAGGTAGAGAAGGGAATGATTTAGAGAATCAAATCAGAGCACACTTGTATTTCAATAAGCGTATCTTGTGGGTGCACATATACGATTCTACAATTGGGCTGAATATAACTTACGGGAGCAACTATTATAGGGCTCGGTGTTGTATTTGTTTCTTGCGTCTTAAACGATTCGGTATAGAATGGTGCCAACGAAAATTGTAAACTAAATAAGCCAATGATAAGGATGATGCCCACAAATACTATTTTTTGCATAAGGTTTGATTCTATTTTCGTATAACGAATAATCAAAATTTAAAGTATTGAAACGTATACATTTAATTGCTATTGGAGGTGCGATAATGCACAATTTGGCAATTTCTCTATCTAGAAAAGGCTACAATGTAACTGGAAGTGATGATGCAATTTATGATCCGGCAAAAAGTAATTTAGAGAAGGCTGGACTTCTTCCTTCGATTGGCTGGAATGAAGATAACATTACAGCAGATATTGATGTCATCATCTTAGGCATGCATGCTCGTCAAGACAATGTTGAACTGGCAAAAGCACAGCAACTGGGCCTAAAAATTATGTCTTTCCCAGAGTTTGTTGCCACAGAGTGTGAAGATAAAAAACGAGTTGTAATTGCAGGAAGCCATGGTAAAACAACCACAACATCTATTATAATGTATGTGTTATCAAAGCTTAATATTGCGTTTGATTATTTGGTAGGAAGTTCAGTTGAGGGCTTTGATTTGTCCGTAAAACTTACAGATGCACCTTTAATTATAATTGAAGGTGATGAATACCTATCATCACCCATTGACATGCGGTCTAAGTTTGTTTGGTACAATCCACATGTCTCTATCATAACTGGAATTGCATACGACCACATTAATGTTTTTCCAACATTCGATTTGTATGTTAAAACATTCAAAGATTATATAGAAACACATGCAAGCAATGGAATTTATTTTTGGTTTGAAAAAGATGATATTTTAAAACAATTAGCATCTGAAACTTCGGTAAGAAATCAAGCGTACACAACTCCTCAAAATACCGTGAATAATGGTGTTACTACGCTCATTTATAAGGGTGTTCATTATCCCATAGAAATGATTGGGGAGCACAATCTAGAGAATATTGAAGCAGCTTCGCTTGTTTGCGAACAGCTTGACATTAGCAGGGAATTGTTCTTTAAAACAGTTTCAAGTTTTACAGGTGCAGGTAAGAGAATGGAAAAAGTGTATGATTCGCCTAACCAGGTGGTTTATCGTGATTTTGCTCATTCTCCTAGCAAACTTGAAGCAACAACCATTGCTGTAGAAAAAGCATTTGAAACTCCACTTACAGCAGTTTTTGAACTCCATACTTTTAGCAGCTTAAACAAAGCGTTTCTGCCGCTTTATAAAAATACAATGGACGCAGCAGATAAGGCTATTGTTTTTTATAACCTTGCTGTATTTGAGCACAGAAAAATGGAACCTTTCCAAAAGGATTTTGTAGAAAAGTGCTTTGGGAATGTGCAAGTTATCACAGAAGTAGATGAATTAGAGAAAGCAGTAAATACAGATTTTAAGAAAGGGAATAATATCTTATTAATGAGCTCCGGAAAATTTGAAGATGCCAAGTTTGACTTTGCCTAAAGCTTTTTTATTATTAATTCAATATCGAAATCTGTTGGATATCTTCCAATAATTTGCTTTGACTTGATGGCATAATAAACGTCTTTTTTCTTGACAACTAACAAATTCTTTTTAGATACAGTTGCTTCAAGTTTTACATCATCCCATTCAATTAACACATTATGAAGTTGATCGGGAGATTTGAAATTGAGTGATTGCACTTTAAAGAAACTAATGTCTTCGAAGGAATGAATACTGTCTATCGCAATTTGGTTGTAATCGTTATTAATTAGCAATGCCTGATAAACTCCATAGTAATCGTTTATGGTGGGTAGAAATGGTAAATTTCCTTGTTTGTTTATAGAGTCTGCAATAAATGTAAAACAGAGATCCCAATCATTTTTCTTTGGTTCTATTTTAGGTTGAACAGGCTCAGCTCCAAGTCTTAGAAATGAATGCGTAAACAATTCATCTTTATTAATAGTTACTACTTGGTCAATGCCGCTATTGAGTGAAGCGTAGCGAATGCGATAAGCGTTTTCAAGAGCATCTAGTACTTGAACCTTATAGAATGTGGCAGTGATTTCGTTTTTTAAACGAAGTATGTATACATTTTTATAGGATTGAGGAATGTTAAAATTAAAATCACCCCAGCTGCCAAATGCAGGATATGCACCTTTAGAAGTTGGTGCATCGATTAACCATTTTAATCCAACCAAATTGTAAGTAGAATCTACCTCGTTGAAATTGGTAGTAGTGGTTTGATGAATCGCCACATTTTCTAATGGATTCATATAGATAGACCAACTGTTATTTGCATTTTGAAATTTTAAATGCCACTTTTTGTCAAACGGATCAAGTTCTACATTCTGATGACTTAAGTTTAAGTAAATCGATTGATTTCTTGTAACATCAGAGGTAAGAAGCACCTCATTTGTTGTTGGGGAATCTATCCTAATATCAGGCTCAAAGCAACCTGAAAAGGCAAGTACTATTATGAATAATTTAACTATTCTCAAAACAGTTTTACTTTTAAGGTGATGAATATATTCCGCTTACGAGTACTCAACACGCTTGCTGAAGATTGTAATACTTTACTAAATTCGGTTAGCTGATAAATATTGGCATCAAGCGAGGAATTGTCGAATATATTATTGACACCAAAGAGCAAAGCAATACGTTCTTTCATAAAGTCTTTACGCATTGCAATGTGAAGCTGAGGAGTATTTTGAATTTCTTGTATTAATACCTTGCCTTCCTCAAACCTCATATCTGAATACTTTCCTAAAAATCGTGCAGTTAAAAAAACTTTAAGCTTTAGCTTTGGAATAGAGGCCTGACTGAAAAAATTAAGTTCGGGATAGAAGAAGTTTTGATTAATACTGTCCTTTGAATAATTCAATCCATGAAGTATAAAACTAGGTCTAATTAGATTGTCGTTTTTCTTATATGTAAAACTAAAGTAGGTGGCAGAACCTCCGCTAACTCGAGTATTTATATAACCTCCTTCTTTTACTTCAGGTATTCCGGATTGTTGCGTATAAAGTAATCCGCTTTTAAAAGAGTAATCGTTTTTATTAATATCTAAATGGAAATTATAGGAAGTCAAAATCGTGGGTTCAAGCAATAGATTATTCGCAACGCCTGTGAACGATTCAGTATAAAACAACTCATCAAATGTGGGGTAAGATATGGATCTATTAAATGAGGCATTCAATTGAAGAATTTTAGACGGGGCTAATATTATTCTGGCTTGTGGAAGCATATAGCTGCCAGACAAACTATTTGTCAAGAATTTGGAGCCAGCTTCTACCTTAAACCCATACTTATATTGATAGTGAAATAAACCAAACGCAGAGTAGTCAGAGTAAGAAGTCTTTATCCCATTTATGCTTGAAAAAACATCATCGTTGGTATTAGATAACTCAATTCCGATATCAAATCCGTAATTTTTATACTCGCCATTTAAGTTAAGCTGCATAAAAGCTTGATTATAGCCAAGTGTATCTAAGTTTTCATTATCATTACTGATCATCTTTTCTAAGGTGCTCAGGTCTTTGTTGTAAATCAAATTTTCATGCGATATGTTGGTAAATTGTCCTAATAAGCTTAGCGTGTGATTCTTCGATAAAGCAGATTTAAGCAAGCCATAGTGGCTATGTCGTTGGTACTTTTGAATTTGATCTTTGGCTCGAGAAGTGCCTTCAATTACATCTCCTTTTATTTGTTTTTCTAACCAACTATTGTCAGAATAAAGATTGAGCTGAACACTCGATAGAATATGATATTGGTATCGAAAATTGAGGTCGTATCTTTCTGAAGCTGCCCAAGGAGAGTGTCGCTTTGAAGTGTCGTCTGTATAGCTTGATTCAAAACTTCTGTTTCCTCCAAAGGAAAAATTGTGTTTCACATTACTCAGATCTGCCACAAACCCACTATGAATATCATTTAAGCTTCCTGATGTTACAGAAGCTTTTAAAGAATAAGGAGCAATAAACTTGTCAGAAGTGAAGAGTTGAATGGTTAAGCCTCCATTGTTTTTATTGATTGAGTTAAACTCGGAGATGGAAATAGTTACTTCTTCAATATCCCACATGGGAATATTTTGGAGCGAATAAATAATATTTTGATCCATCAGCAGCGGGAATCCATTTTTGTAGATTGCAATTTGATTGCTGTTTAGAATTCCGCCATTTACAAAAGATTCATTTTGGCTTACAAACCGATGTATAAAAGGAGTATGTTGCAGCAAGTCAAAAAGATTTTGGCTATTCAAAGCATCTATTTGTTGCCGGTCAAATTTAAAAAATGAGGTGGAGTCATTTGCAATACTTTTAGTGCAGGTAAAAACTAGAAATGCAAGTAGTATGTTTCTGAAAATTTTCAATGATTTGGACCTCAATTCCTTTAATACAATAATAGGTCTAAGTCTCCTATTTGTATGAACACTAAAGGTTTATTGACAATAATTCTAGGCAGATATTACGTCCTTTTTACTTTTGAGCAAGTTCACGACAATAAATACTATCATAAATACTAATCCTATAACAGAAGAAATGGACCCAGCAACAGATACATCCAACCATTTTGCCGCATAATAACCGAGGGCAGAACACATTACACCAATAATACAGGCGAGAACCAACATCTTTTTAAAGTCCTCTACCAATAAATAAGCAATTGCAGGTGGTCCTGATAAGAAAGCTATAACTAGAATAGCACCAACAGATTCAAATGAAACAACGGTTGTTAAAGACACGCCTCCCATTAAAAAATAATGCCAGAATCCAACAGCAATTCCAGTTGACAGGGCAAAGTTTGGGTCAAAAGTGGTAATGAATAATCCTTTATAGCCCCATACTACTGCAGCAATTAAAAGGGCACATACAGAAAGCAAGATGATAGTTTGTTTTGGCAACATAAATAAACCAAACACCGGTTTTAGCCATAAGGAAATGTATTCGATTTCACCATAAAGAACGCATTGTTGGTCCAGATCTGCGTTTTGACCAAATTTAGAGATAAGAATAATCCCAATAGCAAATAAAAAGGTATAGGACACGCCTATTGCAGCATCACTTTGTAATCTTGCTCGTTTGGTAAACCATTCAATAATCAAGGTTGCTACAATTCCGCTGAAAGCTGCACCAATTAGAATGGGTAAACTTCCAGTAGAACCCGATAAAAAATAAGCAACGAATATCCCGGGAAGTACAGCATGTGAAATAGCATCTCCAAGCATTACCATTTTTCGCATCACCAAAAAACTGCCCATTAAAGCACAGTTTATTGCCACCAAGCTCGCCGTAAATATGATATAAAAGTCATTCATAAGGGATTTCGCTTTGGTGAGGATCCTTCTCTGGGTATTCAAGAAGTTTTAATAAGTGCTTTTCGATTTCTGGTGTAATTACGTGTTCAATACCTTCCGCATCATCATGTAAATGATCAGCTTCAAGCTGAAAATATTTTGAAAGATAAAGTTCCCAAAGACGATGCTTTCGTATTACCTCTCTTGCTGCAATTTTGCCCTTTTCATTTAAAATAACCAACCCACGAATTTGATCGATAAAATCATTTTTTTCTAAGCGGTTTAAAATGGATTTTAAGACAGGAGCTTGATATTTTTCTTTTTCAATAATTTCAACAACGGAAAGTGTATTTTTTCCTTTGTCCGCTAATTTGTAAATGTCTTTTAGAACATTTTCATTGTTGATTTTAATATTGTTTGATTTTCTTAGTTTCCAACGAGCAATTACACCTCGTTGCTTTCCAAATAGGATGGCAAGAAATGTAAAAACAGACAATGCAACAACAATCCAGGGTCCTGTTGGCATGCCATTTCCGCTATAGCTAATGAATACTCCAACCCACCCGCTTACAAATCCAAATAGACCAGAAATTAAGAGCATTTTGCCAATTGAGTTGGTTAAAAATCGAGCACCGGCTGCGGGAGTTATCAAGAGTGCAGCCATTAATACCACACCTACTGCTTGAACGCCAATTGCCACAGTTACTACGGTGAGCAATGCAAGAAAAGACTTGATAAATGAGGTATTGAATCCAATTCCTTTGGCATAATTTTCATCAAAACTAATGATACTAAAACCTCTTAAAAAAATGGTTATAAAAATGATATTTACGATTGCAATTATCGAAAACAGCTTCACATCCCCAA
>CBDUEX010000051.1:0-7736 GCA_965366305.1 uncultured Bacteroidia bacterium
TTATTAGCATTTTCTACAAGTAGCAGCGCTGCAACTTTACCTGTTACCATGGAGTGTGTGCACGATAATTTAAAAGTGCCTAAATCCATATCCAGTTTTGTGTTGCCCATTGGTGCTACTGTAAATATGGACGGTACCAGTTTGTACCAAGCGGTTGCTGTTGTGGCGATGGCCCAGTTTCATATGGTAGAGCTAGATATTGCTCAACAAGTAGTGATAGTGCTTACTGCTACTTTGGCTTCTATTGGGGCCGCAGCTGTGCCCAGTGCTGGGTTGGTTTTAATGATTGTGGTGCTCGAAAGTGTGGGATTAAATCCGGCATGGATTGCCATTATTTTACCTGTAGATCGAATTTTAGACATGTGTAGAACCGTAGTTAATGTTACTGGTGATGCAACAGTATCGGCTATTGTCTCGGCCTCCGAAAAGGTAAAAGAATAACGCTTGTCAATTGAGAAGTGAATGGAATCAAACATTACTTTAAAATGTCATATTAAAGGAAACATTACTTATTAAAATAAGTTCTCTTTGTAGAATATTAAAAATGAATAGATATAAATACTTAACGCTTAGCTTTTTACTACTACTCACCAATTTCGCAATTGCCCAATGTGGTACAGATGAAAGAGCTCGACTTACTCATTTAGAGGTGTTGGAAGATGGCCAAACGATGGCAGACTACTTAGAAGCAAATCGTGGATTTGAATTTGAAGAAACAAATGATGCAAGAGGTAAAAAAGCAACTCGAATTATTCCAGTTGTATTTCATGTCGTACATCAGTATGGAGAAGAAAACATTTCCAAAGAGCAAATTGAAGATCAACTTCGAGTTTTAAATGAAGATTTTCAGCGTTTGAACGCTGATACGGTGGATACTCAACCTCAATTCAAAGCAAGAGCAGCCAGTTTTAATATTGAATTTAAACTTGCCCGTGTTGCACCTGATGGGTCATGTACCGAAGGAATTACACGTCACCAAAGTGAACTAACTATAGAGCCAGACGGATACGATTGGGTAAAATCAGTGGTAATGTGGGATCATAAAAAATACCTGAATATTTGGGTAGTTAAGCAAATGTTAAACGACGATCCTAGTCAAACTCTTTTAGGATATGCTGTTTTTCCAGGTGATAAAAATGCAAGCACACGCGATGGTATTGTGATGCGATCGGACAGGGTAGGAACTATTGGTACAGCTGTTTCCAGCGGTGCAGGTAGAACGTTAACACATGAAGTTGGTCATTGGTTAGGTTTGTATCATCCGTTCCAAGGATCTTGGAATGGAAGTTATGTCACTACGGGTTGTTATGGTAACGGAGATCGTGTGAGTGATACGCCTCCTGTTGAAGAATCGACCAGAGGTTGCCCAACTGGGAATAATACGTGTAACACAGATAGTCCGGATGAATTGGATATGGTTGAAAATTTCATGGATTATTCTACTGGAAGTTGTCAAAATGCATTTACCAACGGACAACTGGCTCGTGTAAATGGATATTTAAATGATTTGAGTACAAGGGGAGCCAATATAGCCGCATCAAATGTTGCAGCAACTGGTGTTAATACCAATCCGAGTTGTGGTCCTATTGCAGATTTCTGGCATTCTAGTAAGAGTACGTATATATGTGTAGGAACTGAAATTGATTTCAAAGACTACAGTTACAATGGAGCCATAGATTCAAGAACATGGACCTTTGAAGGTGGAAGCCCTTCATTGTCAACTTACGCAAACCCAACCGTTACTTATAATACACCTGGAGTATACAAAGTAGAATTAGAAGTAAGTAATTTAGAAGGGACGGATAAGTTGGTTAGAACAAAATTCATTACAGTATATCCGGATTCTTCTGTAATAAAAGCATCCTACGGACAAGATTTTTCAGCTTCTAATTCAATTGATGGTTGGCAGCTAGGAGCAGACCATACTTGGGGATGGAGAAGAACAACATTAAGAGGATACTCTGGAAAGGAATGTTTAGAAGCATACAATGACAATGAAACTCCTCCAGGATTTCGTTATTCACTAACTCTTCCTCCAGTTGATGTTAGTCATCATGGCGATCCTATTTACTTAAGTTTTAGACATGCCTATGCCCGAAGAAATACATCTACTTCCGATATTTTATTAATTTCGGTTTCAGAAAACTGCGGAGAGAATTGGAGAACCTTAAAAGGATTAAACTATATCAATGGATTAGAAACAGGAACGGTTTCTGCAAACTGGAAACCTTATGTTGCTTCTCACTGGGGGTATACAGAATTGGATTTATCGGCTTATTCTAGCTCACCAAATTTGATTATTCGTATGGAAGTGGTAAGCCAAGGAGGGAATTCTATATTTATTGATGACGTAAATATTGGCAGATTTCCATTAAAAGTTTCCTCGTATGAAAGTGATGTAGAGCTAAGTATAGTGCCAAATCCGGCACAGAATGTGGTGAACATCCACTTGAACAAAAACTATGGAAGTTTTGATGTTTCTATTGTAGATATTGCTGGTAGATTACTTTTGCAGCAAAATTTAGATCAAAATCAAAAGGCTATTAACACCTCAGATTTAGCAAATGGAGTATATACCGTTTGGGTAAATGTTGAAGGTAAAATGTGGTCTAAGAAGCTGATTATTAACAAATAAGAATGCCAAAAAATCTAGTAATTGTAGAGTCACCAGCCAAAGCCAAAACAATAGAAAAATACCTCGGTAAGGATTACATTGTAAAATCTTCGTTTGGTCATATTCGAGATCTATCAAAAGGAGATGGAGCTATTGATGTAGAAAAAGGTTATTTACCCAAGTACATTGTTCCAGCCGATAAAAAGAAAATAGTAACGGAGCTGAAGAAGCTAGCTAAAGAAGCCGAAGTGGTTTGGCTTGCATCGGATGAGGACCGTGAAGGAGAGGCAATTTCTTGGCACTTATCTGAAGTGCTAGATCTTAAGCCATCCAATACAAAACGTATTGTATTTCATGAGATTACTAAAACGGCAATTCTAAATGCAATCGACAATCCAAGATCAATTAATGTTGATTTAGTTAATGCACAACAAGCAAGAAGGGTATTAGACCGTTTAGTTGGTTTTCAACTATCTCCAGTACTTTGGAGAAAAGTTAAACCATCGTTAAGTGCAGGTAGAGTACAAAGTGTTGCTGTTCGATTAATTGTTGAACGTGAGGCGGATATCAATGCATTTACTACTTCATCATCGTATAGAATACAAGGAGAGTTTTTAGCTTCCGATAAAAAAATAAAAGCCGATTTGTCTAAAAGACCTGCAAACTTTGAAGATGCTCAAGCATTTTTAGAGAGTTGTAAAGGGGCAAATTTTAAAGTTGGAAAAGTAGATGTATCTCCAGGGAAAAGAAATCCTGCAGCTCCATTTACAACTTCAACCTTACAACAAGAAGCAAGTAGAAAGCTAGGTTATGGGGTTACCAAAACCATGATGCTTGCTCAGCGATTATATGAAAACGGGCACATCACTTACATGAGAACAGATTCTGTGAATTTAAGTGATTTTGCGATTCAAGCAGCTAAGGATGCGATTACTAAAGAATACGGTTCTGAATATTCTAATGTAAGAGCATATACAACTAAAAATAGCAGTGCTCAAGAAGCTCACGAGGCTATTCGTCCTACCGATTTTGAAACAAATATGGCTGGAGCAGATGATTCTCAAAAGAAATTGTACCAATTGATTTGGAAGCGAGCAATTGCCTCACAAATGAGTTCGGCAGAGTTGGAAAGAACAACGATTGATATCGAAAATGATAAGAACACCGAGGTTTTTAAAGCCAAAGGGGAGGTTATCAAGTTTGATGGATTTTTAAAAGTGTATCTAGAAGGAACCGATGATGAAGATGCAGAAGAAGATAGCGGTTTATTGCCTAAAGTAACAGCTGGTGAGTCGCTAGACTTAGACCAAATAATTGCAACTCAACGCTACACGAGACCTCCGGCTCGATTTACAGAGGCGAGTCTGGTGAAACAACTGGAAGAATTAGGTATTGGTAGACCAAGTACATATGCTCCAACCATTACTACTATCCAGAAACGTGGTTATGTTGTAAAAGAAGAAATTGAAGGCAAGCAACGAAATTATGAAGTGCTTACGCTTAAAAATGAAAGCATCAAAACACAAACGGAAACAGAAACGTATGGGGCAGACCGAAATAAAATGCACCCAAGCGATATTGGTAAAGTAGTAACTGAATTCTTGATAGAACATTTTGGTGATATCATGGATTATGGCTTTACCGCATCTGTAGAAAAGCAGTTTGATGAAATAGCGGAAGGGTTAAAAAATTGGTCTGAAATGATTGATGCCTTTTATAAGCCGTTTCATAAGGAGGTGGAAAAAACCATGGAGAACGCAGAGCGTGCTACCGGTGAGCGTGCCTTGGGAGTAGATCCAAAATCAGGTAAAAACATTATTGCTCGTATCGGACGATTTGGTCCGATGGTGCAAATTGGCGATGCTGAAGATGAAGAAAAACCAAAATTTGCGAGTCTGGCTAAAGGTCAGTCATTAGATACCGTTACACTTGAAGATGCATTGGAGTTGTTTAAACTTCCTCGTGTGCTAGGTAAGTTTGAAGATGTAGATGTTAAGGCGAATATTGGTCGTTTTGGACCGTATGTGCAAATGCAAAAAATGTTTGTTTCTATTCCAAAAGAAGAGGATGTAATGTCGATTACCTTGGATAGGGCCATTGAGCTTATTGAGGCAAAACGCATAGTAGATGCCAATAGAATTATCAAACAATTTGAAGAAGATGAGGAGACTCAAATTCTAAATGGAAGATGGGGTCCTTATATTAAGTCGGGTAAAAAGAATTATAAATTGCCAAAAGATTTAGAAGATCCAAAGAAACTTACACTGGAAGAAGTGAAAGAAATTATGGCCAATCAGCCAGTAAGTAAACGTGGAAAGAAAAAATAATTCTTTCTATTTCTGCAAAAATTTATTGTAATTGTAATCGTTTCCTATTTTTGATAGGTTGAAAATGATAAACGAGAAGGAAATAGATTCAATGCTTTATTTGTTAGATGATTCTGACGATAGGGTAGTTGACCATATTGCTGAAAAGCTGTTTGACATGGGCCCAGCAATTATACCCTATCTCGAAAAAACCTGGCCTGAAGAATCTAACGTAAGGCGTCAAGAACGCATTATTGGTATTATCAAAAACATTTCTCAAAAAGCTCTTGCACTTAAACTTCAGCAATGGAAGAATAGCGAAGACAAAGATTTGTTGGAGGGAATGCTCATCATCAACCAAATTATCGACCCCAATATTGATCCTCAAGTAATAGACAATAAGCTTGATAAATTAAAATTGGATGCGTGGCTTGAATTGAATTACGATCTTACTTCATTCGAGAAAGTCAAAATTCTAAATCACATCATTTTTGATGTTCATAAATACAGAGGAGATACAGACAACTACCATCACAGCCAAAATTCGTTTTTAAGTACAGTTTTAGAGCGTAAGAAAGGTAATCCAGTGTCATTGGCTATAATCTATTGCATTGTTGCTCAGCGGTTAAATATACCGGTATATGGCGTAAATCTTCCTCAGCACTTTATTTTGGGATATGTAAATGATTTTGAATGGCCGTTGTTGCAGAAATTTAATGATGAATCGTCCTTAGGCGAAAATGCAGGTAGCGATATTATGTTTTACATTAATCCATTTAACAATGGGTTGATTTTTAGCAAAGAGAATATCAATAAGTTTTTAAAACAGTTGAATCTTGAACCGCACGAAGACTATTACAAAACATGCACCAACGAAAGCATCTTACTGCGAGTGCTTAAAAACTTAGAAGTTTCGTTCGAAAAAGAAGGAAATATTAGCAAGTTGGAACAAGTAAAGTTCTTAATGGAAGTGCTTGTTTCTGAAGCTTAACGATAATCTGGGATATCCACCACTTTTACGCGATAGCGATGCTTTAATCCCACTACATCTTTATCTAAAATTTGTAGCAATTTATTCCTTTCAATAAAATCACTGGTACCCACTACTGTTAGCTCCTGATGTAGTAATTCTGCATAACTGATAGGTCCCGAAAACGTATAAAACTGATGATTGAACGCATAAAACGTATCGTTTGGATAAATTTGATTTAACACAGATGAATGGCGGAAATGTTGTTTCTTATTGCCATAAAAGAGTGTATATGCTTTGGAAGAGGAGAAATACATTTCAACTCCATCTTGATGTTGATGATTGCTCCATTTTTGATGTTTGGTAATAATATCTCTGCTGTATGTTGTGCCTCTTGCTAATAGAAAAATACAGGAAAGAATGAGAACCAAGTTTAATGGAATCTTTACTCGTTGAAAGGCAATTAAAATAAAGCTCGGTAGCAAAGCAAACCCAGGGATGAAATAGTGAGACACTGGTTCCTTCACAATTAGCACAAAGAAAATGGTGAAACTGAGCAAGTAGCCGATAATGATTTTAGGATGCTCTGTATTTTTTATCAGCGTTACAGCTCCCAGAAATAAAGTGATTAGCAGCAAGGCGTTGATTTTTACGAGCTTTAGAACGTGGGCATTAAATGTTTCTTCCGAATACATTCCGATTCCTCCACTTCCTTGTGGTCCCGTACTCAAAAGACCATCAAATACCCAAACCATTGTTTCTATTAATTCATTCTTCCAGATTACTAAAATGAGTACCATGCAGAGAAAGGCAAAAGGAAGAACACGTTTCCATAGTTGTTTCGGCTGAAGCACAAAGAAAAGAAGTAGCAAAAATGCTAGAAAGGTTACTTTGGTTAGCAAAGCAAATACGATAAATAAAACAATCTCAATTAGCTTTGGTTTCACAGAGTCAAAAGCCATTTGAAGACAAATTTTGCCTAGCCACAGGCCAAGAATAACCAGCATCGGTTCCGGTTTATTTACAAAAATGGAATGAAATATAACAGAGCTAAAAAAGAATGAAAGTGCAGCTATGGTCCAAATTGATTTGTTGGAT
The DNA here is from genome assembly GCA_965366305.1 of uncultured Bacteroidia bacterium. GTDB lineage: Bacteria > Bacteroidota > Bacteroidia > NS11-12g > UBA9320 > UBA9320. The sequence continues at coordinate 6,989 of CBDUEX010000051.1, forward strand.
GTTATTTTTTGAGCATAATTTAAAAACTGGTAAAGCGAAAAAAGGACAACCACAAAAAGTGAAAGTGCAATTGCATTGAGGTAGAATTCGCTGTGTTGAATTACGTCTAACTCCAGCGAATTATTGGCTAGAAACAACGATCGGTTGAGGTAAACAATGCTGATAATGAAAGCATTCCACAACTTAGTGGTAATGGCAGGTTGGTCGTTGATTCCAGATTCTTGAAATCCTAAATAGTCTAAACCAGAGAGTAGGTAGGTGTAATTGACATCTCCATTCTGGTGCAACCAATGTGGTCCTTCAAGAAAAAATTTAACCAGACAAAAAGCAGCGAAAAATAAGGTAAGCACCCACGGTAAACTTTTGTAAAGCTTATCCATTGCTGGTGTGCTTAACCAATTCATTTACCAGCCCAATACTTTGGCGAAAATTAATGGAGCAACAATGGTGGCGTCACTTTCAATTATAAATTTTGGAGTATCAATAGCGAGCTTGCCCCATGTTATCTTTTCATTGGGCACCGCTCCAGAATACGAGCCGTAGCTTGTTGTGCTATCGGAAATCTGACAGAAATAACTCCACAATGGTGTAGGTCTTTCTAAGTCTTGTTCTAACATGGGTACCACACAAATTGGGAAATCTCCTGCGATACCTCCACCTATTTGAAAGAAGCCGATAGGAGCTATTTTGGTTGTTTCAGTGTACCAATCGGCTAAAAATGTCATGTATTCGATTCCACTTTTCATAG
>CBDUEX010000052.1:0-7708 GCA_965366305.1 uncultured Bacteroidia bacterium
AGGAAATGCCAAACATATAAAAAGTGTATGGAATACAGATAAAAAATGTAGCGGTAAGGTAGGTGGGGATGTTCATTAACATGAGAAGAAATTTGTTAGTTCAATTCGCAGTAAAATTACATTATTCCGCGAGATGAGTAATGCACTTGGTTTAGTTCAACAAATGATGTTTGCTCGTTAGATTATTAAGTGAGTGATTACTTATTTTATTTGAAGTAGTTCTTGGATGGTAATTTTAATCATTTTATATTTGTGAGCAAATACTCACTCACAATGACAGAGAAGCAACTATCCATCATCGAATCAGCTCTAAAACTCTTTGCGGATAAAGGGTTTGACGCTGTACCAACCAGTTTAATTGCAAAAGAAGCAGGCGTTTCTGAAGGTCTGATTTTTCGCCATTTTGAAAATAAACTTGGCTTACTTAACGCCATAATGCAGCTGGGAAAGGAAAAAGTAGCAGTAGAAATTGAAAAAATTGTATTAATAGAGAAACCAGAAGAACGTGTTACAGCAATCATGGAAATGCCGTTTCATATTTCTGAAAATGATTATCCTTTTTGGAAGTTAGTTTACTCGCTTAAATGGCAGAACGATTACTTTGATGACGAAATGAGTGAACCCATTAAAGAAATTTTGGTGAACTCACTTCAAGAAATGAAATATTTGGATGCAGACGCAGAAGCAGAGCTTATTCTTAGTTATATGGACGGATTTGCTACAACCATTTTATTGAAGAGTAACACAATAGACAAGAATAGATTATTAGAAACATTAAGAAAAAAATATTTGAAATGAAGACGACCGCTTTAATCACTGGTGCAAGCACTGGAATTGGCAGAGAATTAGCGAAAATACATGCTAAAAATGGGGGAGATTTAGTAATTGTCGCTCGCAGCACAGATAAATTGAACCAGTTAAAGTCAGAATTAGAATCTGAGTATAGCGTAACGGTTCATGTTATCTCAAAAGATTTAACCATTTTGGCTTCGTGTCAAGAATTATATGATGAGGTAAAAACTGCAGGGATTGAGATTGATTATCTTATAAATAATGCTGGATTTGGTGGTCTTGGAAAGTTCCATGAACGAAAATTGGAAGAGGATTTGGCAATGATAAATTTGAATATCGTAGCACTTACAGCTCTAACTCGCCTATACCTGCCTGATTTTGTTGCTAGAGGAAAAGGAAGGGTCTTAAATGTAAGTTCTACCGCATCACTTATGGCAGGACCATTACAAGCAGTGTATTTTGCTACCAAAGCTTTTGTTACTTCATTTAGCAATGCAATTGCCGAAGAACTTTCGGGAACGGGTGTTACCGTAACAGCCCTCATGCCAGGAGCAACCGAAACAGAATTCGGCAAAGTGAGTGGATTAGATAAAACCCCATTATTTGATAATTTGTTTAGTGCCCATAGTGTGGCCAAAGATGGTTATGATGGAATGATTGCCGGTAAGTTGGATGTGATAACAGGAGTAAGCAAAATGCAAAAGTTAATGCTCAAGGCTATTCCCTTCACTCCCAAGAGAATGGTGTTAAAGCAAACTAGAAAGTTGCAAGAATTTAAGAAATGAGGGTTATAATTACTGGGGCTACGGGAATGGTTGGCAAAGGTGTTTTGCTAGAATGCCTGGAAGATAAAGAGGTTACTGAAGTCTTATCCATTAGCAGGAGAAAATTGGAAATGATTCATCCCAAACTCAATGAATTGATTCATGAAGATTTTACGGATTTTTCTAGTGTACTTAGCAAATTTCAAGGATTTGACGCTTGCTTTCATTGCATGGGGGTTTCATCAATGGGCAAGAACGAAGAAGAATTTTCGAAACTTACTTTTGGTGTTACCAAATCACTAGCAGATACTTGTTTCACTGCAAATAAAAATATGGTGTTTAATTACGTTTCTGGAATGGGATCTGATTCTTCGGAAACGAGTAAAACCATGTGGGCACGTGTTAAAGGGAAAACGGAAAATTACGTACTGAACAAAGGATTTAAAGATGCCTATGCGTTTCGACCAGGAATGATAATTCCGGAGAAAGGAGTTAAAAGCAGCACCTCTTGGTACTCCTGGATCTATTCCGTTTTACAACCGTTTTATCCCTTAATGAAAAAGCTAAATAACATTACTACCACATCTAGAATTGGAAGTGCAATGTTGATTTTGGTGAACAAAGGTCAGCAACAAAAACATCTGGTAAACAAGGATATTAATCTATTTTCTAAAAATTAAAAGTCTGAAAATCAGCGTGTTATAACCGAATAGTAAAAAAAATCCCCAGTGTAATCTTTTTTCAATTATACCTTTGCAGCGACTTTATACTAAAGTGCGAAACAAATTAAAGATTCTTTTTTCGATTGTAATCTTGTTAGCTGTTGCTAGCAATACACTTTTGCCGTTAGTATTTCAATCTTTGGATTCACATACTTACGAAACAGTTTCTTTTGATGAATTTGAACAAAACGATTCGTCCCAAGAAGATGATGTCGATTTTTTCACTTTAGTTTATCTCGTTTCTGCAAATCGATTGGCTGATCAATTTAGTTCTAAAGAAGAACCACTTTATGAGAACTTAGGTAGGTGCCAGTTTATTGAAGAAAATCCGCCTTACATCGTATTTCATAAGTTAAAAATAGACTGCTAGCTCACGTCTAGCCCAAGTACTACTTGGATAGCCATTTCTTTAGGATTTGGCCTTATTCTAATTCTATTTTTAATTTTAAAATGAGGAAATACCTCATCAATAATTACCAAATACCGATGAAAAAACAAATCAGCGAATGGGACGAAAAGTCCCTTATTCGCAGTTTAAAACACTACTTGCCATTACAAGCTCCTTTAAAGGATTTTGTTCACCACAATACATTACATGCATTTCAAGATGAACCTTTCTTTGATGCATTGAACCGTGCATCACAGATGCTGGGATATAAGACCAGCTTATCTTTATTTGCATTTAGGAGGAAATATAAAAATGGAGAAATAAGTGACGAGGCAGTTAACTACGTAATTACACAAGCTTGGGGTTCTGAAGGATTTGATATTTGCAAGCACAAAATGATTGAGCAATCGTATGATTTTGCCTTTCATCCACTGGTTGGTAAAATGAGAGCGAGTGCCAAAAAGCTGTATCAATTAGACTTAGATTCTCGTGTTCATTCTCGATTGTTTCGAATGCTCGGAGCTTATCTAGACCAAGGAGTTTCAATTTTACCTTTTCCGATAATTGACATCTCGTTTTTGGATGCCATTCGAGAAATAGAGCGTTATAGTAAATCAAGTATATTTCAATCAGAGAGGGCTAAATTGCTCTTACAGCGGAAAGATTTGACGATGACTTATCTCCTAGATATTGTTGTCGCCAACCCTAAGCTATATTCCAACTATTTATTTGATCAACAATTCGCACATCCAGGCTGGAGTGGAATGGTGTCGTTTGTAGAAGATCATCCTAATGCTCTTCTAGATAAAAGAAAGATTAGCCTTGAAGACCTAATCCTATTCGAACTTTTGCTCGAAATAGATGCATTAGAAACTAAGTTTGGCTCTCAGTGGAAAGCCCTTGGTCATTTTGAAAATGTTCAAGCTGAGGCACTTTATCGCAAGCCAGTTAAATCCGAATATGTAGAAATTATGGTCTTATGGCAACAGGCATTAGAAGAAAACACCTATGGTCAAGTGATTAATGCTTTTCAGATTCCAAGGAAACCACAACTTACCAGAAGTGCAGTTCATAGCTTTCAAGCTTTTTTTTGTATTGACGATCGTGAACTTTCATTACGTAATTATTTGCAAGATTTGGATTCGATATGTCAAACATTTGGAACTCCTGGACATTTTGGGTTAGAGTTCTATTTCAAACCTGAGAATGGTAAGTTTTATACCAAATTGTGTCCAGCACCTATCACTCCAACGGTTTTAATTGAAGAGCAAGAAAGTGGTGTTAAACTGAAGGAAGACATTCACTTCAGTAAGCATACACATGGAGCATTAGGAGCTGCGGTTTTGACACATACAATCGGACTTTGGTCTGGATTAAAGCTTATATCCGGGGTGTTTAGACCGCGTCACAGTGCTTATGCTACATCCTCTTTTCAATTTATGGATCCTATTTCTCAGCTTACTATTGACCATGCTGAAGATGAAGGGACAAAAGACAATCTACAAATTGGGTTTAATCTCGAGCAAATGGTGGATGCAGTTGAAGGTGTTTTAAGAAGTACTGGTGTTACCGATTTGTTTGCACCACTAATTTATATGGTGGGTCATGGTGCGAGTAGTGTAAATAACACATACTATGCTGGATACGATTGTGGAGCTTGTTGTGGGAGGCCAGGAAGTGTTAATGCACGATTATTTAGTGCCATGGCAAATAAGCCTGAAGTAAGGGCACAGCTCCTTCAAAAAGGCATCTATATACCCAATCAAACACAGTTTGTAGGTGTATTACACGATACAACGAGAGATGAGGTAGAGTTTTATGATACCGACATACTCCATGAAAGCAATGCTGAGAAACATGCTGCGAATGTCAAAACCTTTGAAAAGGCTTTGGAGTTAAACGCTCTTGAGCGGTCCAGAAGATTTATTTCTACATCAACTTCTAAGAACTTAAAGAAGGTTCACAAGCACGTAAAAATGAGAGCCGTAACGTTGTACGAGCCACGTCCAGAATTAAATCATGCGACCAATTGTTTATGTGTAATTGGTACTCCTTCGTTTAACAAAAACGTATTCCTAGATCGCAGGGCTTTTGCAAATAGCTACGATTGGGAACAAGATTTAGAAGGAACATTTTTGCTTTCAATTCTAAAGGCGGTTGCACCTGTTTGTGGTGGAATAAATTTAGAATACTATTTCTCTCGAGTAGACAATGAAAAACTAGGAGCAGGGAGTAAACTGCCTCATAATGTGGTTGGATTAAATGGCGTTGCTAATGGAGTGGATGGTGATTTAAGACCAGGACTCCCAGTGCAGATGACCGAGCTTCACGATCCTCTTAGGTTGTTAGTTGTAATTGAACAAATGCCTGATATAGTGCTAGAAGTTGTTAAACGAGATTCCTCAACATATCAATGGTTTAAAAACGGCTGGATAAACTTAGCAGTTATACATCCTATTACACGAGAAGCATATCGATTTAGCGATGGAATTATGAAACATTATGAACCATTTTTATCCTATAAGCAACCTGAGAAATCTGTAGAAGAATTAGTTTTAAGTTCAAGTCAAAATTTGCCAATACATCGTACACTATGAATATAAATTTGAATTTTTTACTTATCGAATTACTGGCATTACCTCTGTTAGGAACCTTGCTTGTTTTTATAAACAGTAAGTCAAGTGAGAAGGTTATCTCCTATTCTGCGATGATCGTCTCAGGATTTCATTTGTTGATCACTATGTGCCTTTTGGTACTTTGGGCAGCACAAGACTTTAATGCTGTTAACGTCAAGGAGTTTGTAATTTATCAAAAGTCAGGGTACGAATTCTTTATAGATCTTTATTTTGATAGAGTGAGTGCTACCTTCATGTTTGTTGGAAGTTTACTTACATTTTTAATTACGGTCTACAGCAGTTTTTATATGCACAATGAAAAGGGTTATCGCCGTTTATTTTGAAAAATAATAATCTTTTTATTTGTGTATAATGTTATTATTCTATCTTGAAACTCTTTTTCTAGGGTGGGAGATCCTAGGAGTCTCTTCATTTTTATTAATAGCCTATTATAGAGAACGCTTTTTACCAGTTAAAAATGCCGTAAAAGTTTTTAGTATCTATCGTCTTGGTGATGTGGGCTTAATTCTTGCCATGTGGCTAAGTCATCATTTTTGGCATGAAAATATCACTTTCGCTAAGCTTGCGGATATTAATCTGGTGCACAGTCAAATTATACACCATGAGACTCTTGCATTATCCATTTCATTGGTAATTTTACTTACAGCAATTATCAAATCTGCTCAATTCCCTTTTTCATCGTGGTTGCCACGAGCTATGGAAGGTCCAACTCCAAGTAGTGCAATTTTTTATGGCTCACTAGCCGTTCATATTGGAGCATTTTTACTCATGCGTACTTCTCATTTCTGGCACGATTTAGTTCTTTTTAAAGTACTACTAATATTAATAGGCATAACTAGCCTCGCAACCAGTACACTCACTGCAAGGGTTCAAAGCAGCATAAAAGCACAAATCGCATACAGTAGTATTGCTCAAATAGGTATAATTTTTATTGAAATAGCATTGGGTCTAGAAATGCTTGCTTTGGTTCATTTTGCAGGGAACGCATTTTTACGAACGTATCAACTCCTAATTTCACCATCGCTAGTAACCTATAAAATTAAAGATCAATTTTTCCATTTTGAAGCTAAGAACCATTACATCAGTAAAAGAAGCAAAACATGGAAGTACACCCTTTATATGCTCAGTTTAAAAGAGTGGAACTTAGATGATATTCTTTTTCGGTATTTGTGGATGCCCATGAAACATGTTGGAAAGAAATTTGGTTTCTTAACCATTTCAAATTTGCTTTTTGTGTTCATCCCTGCCTTTTTGATAGCAATTGTGGCGTTGTATTTTAAAGCGTCAATTCCTGGAGAAATTGCACAATACTTACCAGAATTAATGGCCCTGTTAGGGTTAGTGTTAGTCATTAAATCATTTACAGAACGAAGAAGTGTACGATTAGCATTTCTTTTGGTCATTTTAAATCATTTTTGGGTGGCTCTGGCAATATCATTTAATGATGAAATAAACATGGAGCATTTACTGATATACTTAAGCGGTGTTGTTGCATTTGGTATAATTGGTTATGCAGCAATTCTGCGTCTTAAAAAACTGGAACGTAAAGTTTTCTTGAATCAGTTTTATGGTCATGCTTATCATCATCCAAAAATTGCATTGGTGTTTTTGATTGCATGTTTAGGAATAGCAGGATTTCCAATTTCACCAACTTTTATTGGTGAAGACCTAGTGTTTAGTCACATTCAAAGTCAGCAGTTATTCTTAGCAGTCTTTGCCTCATTAAGTTTTATCCTCGATGGCCTATCGCTAATTAGAATTTATGCCAGGGTATTTCTTGGACCTCATCACAAAGCAGATCACGAAAGAGCTCTAAGGAGCAGTTAAAAATTAAGAAAATAACGAGCGTTAAACGCTAGAATTATAAAAAAATAATAAAGAATTTAAAATGAATAAACCGATATATAATAAAGGAATTTCAAGTCTCAAAGTATTTTGGGAACAAGATTTGAAAGCAGGATTTAATGTGTCACTAATTGCATTACCACTTTGCTTGGGAATTGCAATCGCCAGTGGTTTTCCGCCAATGGCAGGACTTTTTGCTGCGGTTGTAGGAGGAATTTTTGTATCAAGGTTCAATGGATCTTGGCTTACAATTGCCGGTCCAGCGGCTGGTTTAATTGTGGTAAACCTCTCCGCAATTGAAACGTTAGGTGGAGGAGATAAAATAGTAGGCTATCCCTATGCTCTTGCTGCTATTGTGGTTTCTGGTCTCTTTATAGCTCTATTTGGCTTTCTGAAATTAGGCAAATTTGGTGACTTCTTCCCCAATGCAGCCGTACATGGAATGCTTGCAGCAATAGGAATAATTATAATGATTAAGCAGTTTTTTGTTGCAGCTGGAGTTTCTGTACATGGTCATGAGTTTTTTGAGGTTCTAACGGAAGTGCCAAGTGCCTTCTTTCA
>CBDUEX010000053.1:0-7619 GCA_965366305.1 uncultured Bacteroidia bacterium
GGTTCGAATTCACCATAGAAGCAATAGTTCCTGTAAATACCGTATCAGCAACAAAAAAGTTACTGCTAAGACCCGCAGGAATAGACAAGCTTACGGTATAATCCTCAGCTTCTCCATAAGCTCGATTACCACATTGTTGAGGAACATTATCCTCGTCCAATGAAATACGCATACGAGTATTTCCAGAAGTAATGTTACATGGAACAGTAAAGTTAAAGACATACGTATAGGCACCAGCTCCTGTATTATGGAAAAACCCAATAACTTCATCATTGTCGAAAGTTTCATCACCATCGTAGTCAATCCACACTTTACATCGGTTTTGATACTGATATGTACAATACCCTTTTGTTACTTCTAAGGTGTAGTTACCCCCAGCAGCTAAATCAGCTGGAGTTAAAGAAGTAAAATCTTGGTAGCCATCACAATTGCTTGAAGGATTGTCAATTGTGTTGTTGTTGCCAATTAGTTTTACATTGTGAATTTTGGACCAATTGGCTACAGTGTAGTTAATGGTGCAATACTGTGCACTAGAGGTTCCAACAAAAAGGAACGACAGTGCCATTAGAAAGCTTTTAAGTAAGGCGTGTTTATTCATTATAATTTATTTATTACGTAATATATTAGATACAAAGAATCCCAAAGGTTGCATAAAAAAAATAAAAAAAATAAATTTATTTTTATTAATGGTTAATAAATCTAAAAATTTCAACTTGCAACACTTATAGAAAAATGAAATTTGACGACGAATACATTAAGCTGAATCAGCATCAGAAAGAAGCGGTTGAAGCAATTGACGGTTGTGTTATGGTTGTGGCTGGCCCAGGAACAGGTAAAACGCAAGTGCTTGGTGCTCGAATCGCCAACATTCTTAAAAAAACAGATACAAATCCAGAAAACATTTTATGCTTAACATTTACCGAAGCTGCCACAACAGCTTTAAGAAATCGACTGTTTTCTTTTATAGGTTCCGAATCCTATAAGGTTAATATATATACGTATCATGGCTTTTCTAATATGGTAATTCAAGAGAATGCTGACACATTTGGCATTCAAGATTTACAACCTGTTTCAGAGCTAGAAGTTGCAGAGATACTTAAGGAATTAGTGGACGAATTGCCAAACTCTAGCAAGATAAAGAGATTTACTGGAGATGTTTATTTTGATATAAGAAACCTAAAAAAACTTTTTTCATTAATAAAAAAAGACAATTTAAGTGTAAAAATTATAGAAGAAAAGGTACATGCTAAGCTAGAAGAATATAAAAACAGTGAAGATTATTATTATAAGAGAAAATCTGGAGCAAATAACAAAGGAGATTTCAATCATCGAAAATTTGAAGATGTAAAAGGACCTTTAGAAAGACTGATTGACGCATCAAGCATGATTGATGTATATAATGCAAAGCTTAAGCACAGAAAGCGATATGATTTTGATGATATGCTGTCCTGGGTTTTAAATGCCTTTCAAGACAATCAAGACCTGCTATTAAAATATCAAGAAACATATCAGTATTTCTTAGTTGATGAATACCAAGATACGAATGGCATTCAGAATGAGTTGCTTTATACCTTAATTAACTACTGGGAGAATCCCAATGTGTTTGTAGTAGGGGATGATGATCAATCAATTTATAAATTTCAAGGAGCCAACGTTGAAAATATTTACCAGTTTTATGATAAGTACAAAGCATACGTGAAATTGGTTGTGCTAGATCAAAACTATAGATCGGCCCAACAAATATTAGACGGCAGCAATACGCTGATTAAGAAGAATAATGAGCGATTAGTAGGTAAGGTGCCAAACCTTAATAAAGAGATTGTTGCTGCTAATAACGATGTAGCAAATTTAAAAAATGCACTTAAGATAATTGAGTATCCTAATACGTACCAAGAAATAGTTGGGATAACCTCAAAAATAAAGCAACTTAAAAAGAGTGGTCAGCCATTACAAGAAGTAGGTATTTTATATAGAAACCATAAGCAAAGTGATGAGTTAATTCAGTATCTAGAGGCTGAAAATATTAGCTACAATGTCGCAAAAACTCAAAATGTACTTGAGGTGCCAATAATTAGACAGCTAAATGTATTCTTAGAGTATCTTAATTTGGAAAGCAAAGTCTTAGAATCCGGACAGCATCTACTTTTTGATATTTTACACTTCAACAACTTTAAATACTTATCTGCTTTTGATATTGCAAAAATTGGAGTTTTATTAAAAAGAGTTAAAAACGAAGGTTGGAGGAGCAAATTAATAGAGTCTGGTGAAGAGTTAGACATTAAAAAGGAAGCAAAGAGTGAATTAATACAGTTTGTGCAGGATGTAGAATACTGGCTCAAGGAGATGCACAATTTGACTTTGCAAAGTTTAGTTGAACGTGTAATGTCTAAAATGGGTTTTGTATCACGTGCACTTGCTAGCATTGATGCAACTTTTCAAATCCAATGCCTGAAGACTTATTATAATTTTTTAAAGGAGGAAACAGGAAGACAACCCTTTATAACTCTGGGTCAATTTCTTGAGAAAATCGACTTGTTAATTCAAAATAAAATTGGATTGAACCTGAACAAAATTGTACATGGTATTGATGGAGTGAATTTAATGACTGTTCACGGATCAAAAGGCTTAGAATTTGATTATGTTTTTTTATTGGGGTGCACAGACAAGAAATGGGAGAAAGACAGCACTAATTTGCCCTTTAGACTAAATGAAATAATTGTTGGAGAACCAAAAGAGGCCGCGGTAGAAGAATCACGGAGGCTTTTCTATGTTGCATTAACTAGAGCAAGGAAGGGTATTGAAATCAGCTATGCCGTAAAAGATGACAAGGATAAAGACTTAACTAAAAGTTTGTATGTCGCAGAGCTCGAAGAAAGTGAAGTTGCTCCAATAATTAAGGAGACTGCATCAGAAAATGAAATGCTACATTTCTTTGATTTTATGATTTCTCATGAAAATAAAAATTTTATTAATCTGATAAATCAAGACTTCGTTAAAAAAGAAGTAGAAAATTTCAGAATGAGTGCAACCAACCTGAACAGCTATTTGAAATGTCCAGTTAGCTTTTTTTATCAAAATATTATTAGAGTCCCATCGGCAAAAGGAGAAGCAATGACTTTTGGTTCTGCAGTTCACTATGCTTTAGATGGGTTGTTCAAGAATTCACAACAAGGTTTCAGTAATAATGAGGCAGAATCGCTTCTGGAGAACAGGTTTTCTTTTTTCATGAATAACAATAAAGAATCATTTACAGAAGAAGGGTTAAAAAGGAGACTTTTCTATGGCACAAAAACATTAAAAGAATACTTCAATAACTATAAAGAAAGTTGGAAAGATGATTCGACTGTCCAAACCGAAGTTTTTTATAAAAATTGTGAAGTGAATGGTGTCCCTATCAGAGGTCAAATTGACAAGATGGAGATTAGTGAGACTAGTGTGAACGTGGTTGATTTTAAGACAGGTCAATATAAGTATGGAAAATCGAAAGTGAAACCACCTAAAACATTTCAAGACAATCCAGATGAAGGCAACTTTGAGAACAGATTTGGAGGCGATTATTGGCGACAAATAATGTTTTATAAGGCACTAATCGATAGTGATAATAGGAATAATTATAAGGTTGTTTCTGGAGAAATTGATTTCATAGAGCCAGATAAGGATGGATTTCATAAAGAGAAAATTGTTATTTCAGAAGATGCTTATGCATTTGTAAAACATCAGATTAAAGATACATACACCAAAATATTAAACTTAGAATTTGATAAAGGGTGCGAAAAGGAGGATTGCATGTGGTGTAACTTTAATAAGTTCTATCATTCAAAGTTGAATTATAACAATCTTGAATTGTTGCAAGGACTAGGAGATGAAATGGAAGAAAGATGACGCATTGAGACGAGCATTGTTCCAAACATTCTATACATTTGCAGTGTTTAAAGTATAATGGAATTAACAGATTTAGTAACCGTATATTCAGAGAAGACTCCAAATCCTGAATCAATGAAATTTGTGGCTAATAGAATGATATTGCCTAATGATAGTATTGATTTTAGATCAAAGGATGGATTGGACCAATGTCCTATGGCTCAAGAATTATTTGATTATGACTTCGTGAAAGGAGTATTTATCATGAACAATTTTGTGTCTGTAACAAAAAAGGCAGATTATGAGTGGTTTGATATTATTCCTCAACTCAAAAAGTTTGTTCAAGATTACTTAGAAGCGGAAAAGCCTATTGTTGTTGCAAAACAGGAATTAACCGACGCGGAGGAAAGTGAAGTTGTTACAAAAATTAAACAACTCCTAGAAGATCATGTTAAGCCAGCTGTTGAAATGGATGGTGGTGCAATTGATTTTAAAAGTTTTGAGGATGGTGTTGTAACTGTAACTATGAAAGGATCCTGCAGTGGATGTCCTTCAAGTACACTTACATTGAAAGCTGGAATTGAGAATTTATTGAAAAGAATGATACCTGAGGTGGAAGCTGTTGAAGCAGAAGCCGCATAAAATTTAAAGATATGATTAGAAAAATTACCCTACTTTTTAGTTTACTAATAGTTGCAATGGCGGGCTTCGCTCAAATTAATTTTGAAAAGGACACTGTCCCAAAAATTTATGTAGATCAAGCTTCTTTTGATTACTCTGCAAAAGATAAATTAACAAATAGCAGCTTAGATCCAAAGGATACACTTTTTACGTGGACTAGAGTTTTAGAAGAAATCCCTTCAACTTGGGAAACTGCAATTTGTGATCAAACTACTTGCTATCCTCCAGAATTATCAACGAATGACTTAGTCTTGAAACAAGGAGATTACTTTGACTTTAAGGTAAATTTCTATCCTTACAATACAGCAGGTTGTGGGAGAACCAAGGTAATTATTCAATCTAAAGTAAATCCATCAAACAAAGACTCTTTTTATACAGAGGTATGTTCATATGATGCAGCAGCTAGCATTAAAAAGGTAGAGACGAAAATTAATGTATATCCAAATCCCGCTAAGGATTTTATAACTATTAATACATCTATTTCAGGTTTATTTACGGTGAATGTATATGATATCTTAGGAGTTCTTAAGCTTTCAAAGGAAATATCATCTGGCAACAGAGTTGATATTAAAGACCTTGGAAAAGGGGTTTATATCATGAGAATTGAAGGTGATGCAAATGCTACAAAGGTTTTCCAAAAGCAGTAATTGATGCCAATAACATTTAAAAGGGGGTACAATCTGTAACCCCTTTTTTTATGCAAAAATTTATAAGACAACCTTAGGTCTCATTGTTCAAAAGGAGCCATAAAATTATATTAACTATAATCAATAAAATCATTATATAAAGCAACGACTTTGATCGAAACCTATTGAACTTAGACATAATGCTAGATTCAAGGTTAGAGCAAATTGAAGTTCACCAATAATTTATATGGTGACTTGCATTAAAAACGTGGTAAAATAGAAACGTGTAAACGTTTAATCTTTATTTATATCGAAGGTTTCCATAAACTTAGTGGTAAAGTTTCCTGCTCTGAAATCTTTATCTTTCATAATTTTCATATGCAATGGGATGGTAGTTTTAACTCCTTCCACCACAAATTCAGACAAAGCTCTTTCCATTTTTACAATACATTCTTCACGAGTTTGAGCAGAAACTATCAGTTTCGCAATCATTGAATCATAATACGGCGGGATGCTATAACCAGCATAGATGTGAGTATCTACACGAACTCCATGTCCTCCTGGTTTATGTAAAACTTCAATTTTCCCAGGACAAGGTCTAAAGTCATGGTATACATCTTCAGCGTTTATTCTGCACTCCATAGCGTGCTTTTCTGGGAAGTAATTTTTACCTGAGATAGGGATTCCCGCAGCTATTTTTATCTGTTCTTTTACAAGATCATGATTAATAACTTCTTCAGTCACTGGGTGCTCAACTTGAATTCTAGTGTTCATTTCCATGAAGTAGAAGTTTTTATGCTTATCCACTAAAAACTCAACAGTTCCAACACCTTCATAACCAATGGCATCACCAGCTTTTATAGCGGCTTCTCCCATTTTAGTACGAAGTTCTTCATCAACAAATGGAGAAGGTGCTTCTTCTACCAATTTTTGATGTCTTCTTTGAATAGAACAATCTCTTTCTGACAGGTGACATACTTTGCCATATTGATCTCCAGCAATTTGAATTTCTATATGTCGTGGTTCTTCAATGAACTTTTCTAAGTACATACCATCATTACCAAAAGCAGCTTTTGCCTCTGTTCTGGCACTTGTCCAGCCTTCACTAAATTCTTCATCGTTCCAAACTAAACGCATTCCTCTACCACCACCTCCGGCAGTTGCCTTAAGCATAATTGGATATCCAATTTTGTTTGAAAGTTTTAAGCCTTCGGCTTCATTCTTTAGAATACCAACAGAGCCTGGAACACATGGAACACCTGCTTCAAGCATTGTGGCCTTTGCGTTAGCTTTGTCTCCCATGCCATTTATCATTTCTGGGCTTGCTCCAACGAACTTAATTCCATGATCTCGACACATTTCTGAGAAAATGGCGTTTTCAGATAGGAACCCATATCCTGGATGTATGGCATCAGCATTTGTTATTTCTGCAGCTGAAATGATTCGCGGCATACTTAGATAAGATTCAGTGCTGGAAGGAGGGCCTATACATACGGCCTCATCAGCAAACTTAACATGCAAGCTATCTTTATCTGCAGTTGAGTAAACAGCAACTGTAGGGATGCCCATTTCTTTACAAGTACGTATTATTCGGAGAGCAATCTCCCCTCGATTTGCAATTAATAGTTTCTTAAACATAAGAAAGTTAGATTAATTAGGTTCAACCAAGAAAAGTGGCTGGTCGTACTCCACAGGTTTACTATCATCAACCAATACTTTAACAATCTTTCCGCTTACTTCAGCTTCAATCTCATTAAAAAGTTTCATCGCTTCGATGATACAGATCACTTGGCCTTTTTCAACACTATCTCCTACCTCAACAAATGAAGGTTTATCTGGAGATGATTTCCTGTAAAAGGTTCCGATCATTGGTGATTTTATTTCAACCGCTGTACTAGCAGGTGCTTCTTCAACCTTAGCAGGTGCACTTGCAACAACTTCTTGAGTTGTAGTTTCAACAATAACTTGTTGAGGTGCAGCGGGTGCTATAGGAGCAGACACTTGTTGTACAGGTGAATTTCTTCTTATTTTGATTTTGAAATCCTTTTGTTCAATGGATACTTCATCTACTTTAGAAGATGAAATAAACTTAATTAGGGTTTGAATTTCTTTTAAGTCCATAATTTAATTCTTTAGCGAAAATAATATAATTTGTGTATTTAGGAGTTATAAGCCCACTTAAGGTAAATAGCTCCCCAAGTAAATCCTCCTCCAAAAGCAGCTAGGATAATTTTGTCTCCTTTTTTAAATTTCTTTTCAAAGTCAGATAGTAAAAGTGGAATAGTTCCAGCAGTTGTATTACCATATCTGTCAATGTTTATTAGAACTTTATCTTTTTCAAGCTCCATTCTATTTGCAGTGGCATCAATAATTCTCAAATTGGCTTGATGAGCGGCTAAATAGTCCACATCATCACCTGTTAGGTTGTTTCTATCCATCAGGTCTCTACTT
>CBDUEX010000054.1:0-7611 GCA_965366305.1 uncultured Bacteroidia bacterium
TTAATTCCGATTGTTCAGACTTTTTTACTTCCATAACTTTATTATTACAAAATTAACTTAAATATCTATTCATTAATACAGTTTCTGTATAAAAGGTAAACGCTTTTTTATAAGCGGCATTTTTTTTATCAAAAAGCCTATAGTAATAACGCCTAAAATACTTCCAATAGTATTCGCAATCACATCGCCAAGTTCGTAGCTTCTGCCATAATGCGTATTGCTTTGAATAAGTTCTATGATTATACCGTAAACAATTGCACTTATTAGTAAGAGCACTTTCTTGTTGCTTGTAATCTCATTTTTATAATTGATTGCTAGTGCCCAGAGTATAACGAAAACAAAAAATAGTATGAGATGAATGAGCTTATCTAATTGTAAGAGACTATCGAACGTAAAATCTTTGAATGCAGATGCTGGCAACAAACAAGATGTTGCAATAAAAAGCGTCCATAAGATTGCTGGTATATGAGCTTTTGATAAGCCCATTAGTTATTATTGGCCAATTAAAGCTTTGTATGCAGCTGCATCCATCAAGCCGTCTACTTCTGAAGAATCAGACATTTTGATTTTAATCATCCACCCATTTTCATACGGAGATTCATTTACTGATTCAGGTGCATCTTCTAACCCTGCATTAACTGAAACAATTTCACCACTTAAAGGCATAAACAAATCTGAAACAGTTTTTACTGCTTCAATTGTTCCAAATACCTCATCTTTCCCTAAAGATTCTCCTTCGGTTTCAATTTCTACAAATACAATATCTCCTAGTTCGCCTTGTGCAAATTCAGTTACGCCAACAGTAGCGGTATCGCCTTCAATTGCTACCCACTCGTGTTCTTTAGTATATTTTAAATTTTCTGGAAAGTTCATTATTTTGCTGTTTGTGTTTTATTCGTTTTTAATTCGGGTGTTGTTCTTTTATGCACTCCAAATATAGAAAGTACTTGGAATATTTTTTCTTTCAAATCTTTACGTTCTACAATGAAGTCTACAAATCCTTTCTCTTGTAAAAACTCAGAACGTTGGAATCCTTCTGGTAAATCTTTACCTATTGTTTCCTTTATTACACGTGGACCTGCAAATCCAATTAGTGCCTTTGGCTCAGCAATATTTATATCTCCAAGCATAGCAAATGATGCAGTAATACCACCTGTTGTAGGGTCTGTTAGTACAGATATGTACGGTAGTTTTGCTTCGTTTAACAAGGCCAGTTTTGCTGATGTTTTAGCCATTTGCATTAAAGAAAATGCTGCTTCCATCATTCGAGCTCCACCACTTTTAGAAATAATAATCATTGGAATTTGTAATTCCAATGCCTTATCAATTGCACGAGCAATTTTTTCTCCAACCACCGATCCCATTGAACCTCCAATAAAACCGAAGTCCATTACAGCCATTGATACTTTTATCCCATTTATTCTGCCTGTTGCAGTTCTAACGGCATCGTTTAAGCCACTTTTTTTCATTGACGATTCTAGTCGTGATGGATAAGATTTGGTGTCTTCAAATTTTAATGGATCGTTAGAGATTAAAAACTCGTCTAATTCTTTAAATTTATCATCATCAAAAAGGATGGAAAAATATTCTCTCGAACCTATTCTTCCATGAGAATTACAATTTGGGCAAACCCAAAAGTTTTGCTCAAACTCCTTAGTACTGGTAGGCTCCTTGCACTCTCCGCATTTATACCAAAGACCATCTGGGGTAGATTTTTTGTCTTGGGTTTTAGTTAGTATTCCTTCTTTTACTCTTTTAAACCAACTCATAGAATTTAAACAAATGTATAATAATTATGTATAGCTTAAACTTCAACTAGCTCAATTCAAAAACGACAACTATCATTTTTGTTTTCTGAATGGTATTGAAATCATTTGATGCACACATTTTTACTGTTTTAACTTAGCGGACAAAATTACATTTTTTTTAATTCCTACCTTTGTATTTTATGACTGAATCTATAAATGTTCAGATTGCAAATTCAAAAAAGCAGCTGGAAGATATATTTGAAATAAGACGTCAGGTTTTTGTTGTAGAGCAACAAGTTGATGAACGCGAAGAATATGACGAGTTTGAAACTTCAAGTACTCATTTGATAGCGATGTGGAACAATGAACCAGCCGGTACGTGTAGGTTTAGGAATACGGAGAAGGGTATTAAACTAGAACGATTTGCGGTCTTAGATGGTTATAGAAATAAATCCGTTGGAGCAGCTCTTGTTAAGAAAACATTAGAATTAATTGATCTAAATCAGCACGTTTATCTTCATGCTCAAATACAAGTAGTGGACTTTTACGCCCTATTCGGTTTTAAAAAAGTTGGAGACATCTTTGTGGAAGCCAACATAAAACACTACAAAATGGTGCTTTAATTACATCGATTTTATCCAAAGGGGTAATCCACTAGATTTAAGACTAGCAACAACGGCTACCGCTTTGTTTTTATCTGTAAAGTTGCCCATGTGCACATACGTTCTGCCACTTTTGGCATCAAAATGTTCATATCCAGTATAACCCTTTGCTTTTAGTGTTTTAATATAGTCTTGTGCCGCATTTGAATTGGCAAAAGAACCTGCAATGATGTAAAACTGCGTAGTGCTTGTAGGTGTTTCCTTTGGAACTTCTTTGGGTGTTTCTTTTGGTTTGGCCGGAATCTCAGCTTTAGGAGTTTCTACTTTTGGAGCTTCCTTTACAACTTTAATAACTTCAACGGGAACTTCTTTTATGACCTCTTTAATAATTGTTTTTTCTATAACAACGGTATCCGGCGGTAGTGTTTTAAGTGTATTTACTTCAGTATTCAGTGCATTAATTTTTTGTTCGTATGCTTCTCTGTCTTTTTGAGCGAGTACCTCATCTTTCCCAGCTGATTTTGTTTTCCCTAAATCAAACTTCAATACAACTTCGTGTGTATTCCCCAATGCGGTCCTTAATTTGTGCGTGGTTAAATCAAATGCATAGCCAACGGTTATTGCATTACTAACTTGAACGCCTAACATGGTGCTAAACGACATTCCATCTCGGTATGCGATACCAGCATACCCTTTCTCTTTCCAATTCAGAAAGATATTAACGTCAGCTTGGCCAGGAGCATTTTTAACCTTGCGATAGAGCAAATAGGGCTCCAATTCAAGGTCTTCATTAATGTCTATGGTATAGCTTGCATTAAACATCCAATGATTTGCTAATGTATAAAGCACTTTATTATTGGAGTTGTCTTTAAATGCTTCTTGGTTTTGCAGCAATTGTAAATTAGCTAAACCCATTTGAAATTTACCAAAATCCATGTTTACCCCAAAGCTGCCATCAAATGTAAATCCACCTTCACTCCCTAACAAAGCGAGTAATGGGTCGCCTTCGTTGATTAGGTGAAAGTTATTTGCATTGTATCGATGGTCCAACGCAGAGAGTGCAAGTCCAAAACTTAAAGTTCGTTCGTTCGATAACGGAACATGATAAGCATAACTTCCTGATAGTGCATTGGTTCTGAAGAGGTTTACATTGTCATTATAAAAATAGAATCCAAAACCAGCTCTTTTGTCCAGACTTCTGGTTTGCAACGTAGCAGCATAAGTTCCAATACTATTGGCAAGTCCCGTAAATTGTTTACGAGCTATTAATGTAGCAGTTGTTCCATCCGTTTGACCAGTATGAGAAGGATTATATATAAACGAGTTAAAGTAGTATTGGCTGAAGAGTGGAAGCTGTTGCCCTTTCACTGAAAAGAATAAACCAATAAATAAAATAAGTGTTCCTAGTTTTTTCATTTCTGCGTATTTCTTAAAATTTCCAATGTTCCTCTTAGTGGTTCTTTACCTTCATCCTTCAACTTGATAACGTAGATATAAGTGCCATCGGGCAGTGGTTCATTTTTAATGTCTCCTCCCCAATTGTGTTTGTAATTATCTGATTTAAAAACTTCCCATCCCCATCGATTAAACACATGCACTTCTGCAGTTTCAATTCCAACCACAGCAGAAAGATCCCACACGTCATTAAACCCGTCATTGTTGGGTGTAATCATATTGTGAACCGCAATAGCTGACTTGGAATTTACAAATACTGTAAGTGAGTCCTTATCGGTACAGCCACTTGCATTGCTTACGGTTAACACGTAAACTGTAGTTTCTGTTGGGTTTGCAATTGGATTAGCTATAGCCGGATTTGAAAGGCCTTTGCTAGGAGACCACAGGTAGTTGTCGCCTCCGCTGCCATCTAAAGAAGTACTACCGCCTGGGGCAATAGTTTTGTCTGGTCCAGCTTCTGCTATCGGATTTGGTACGGTTTCTAAATAAATACTATCCGAAGAATAGCAGTCATTCCCAGTGTAACCTGTAACCGCATGATAGCCAGTTTGATAAATTGAGGTGTAATTGGTTGTTGAGCCATTTGCCCAGGTGTAATTATCGGCACCGCTTACAGAAATTACAATGGTGTCTTCCTCACAGATATAAACAGGACTTACAGGAGTAAATGTGAGTATAGGTTTTTCTGTATACGACACTTCTTGATTTACAGAATTTGAACAACTATTGTCCGATGTAACCGTAAGTGAAACTATATATTTTCCGGTAGATAATGGAGCAAAGGAGAATGTTTGTGCAGAACTAGTGTTGCCATTTATGTCCCAGTTTCTGGAGGCAATTGAACCTACGGAAATTAAGGAGTTGTCAGTCATTACTATTGGATTGGGAATACAAGGTGCTTGTACATCCATAATTACCATTGGCGTTGGGTATATGAAGACATTTTGATAAGCAGTATCTGCACTTCCAGTGCTATTCTCAACAACAAGACTTACCCAATAACTTCCATTGGTAGTATAGGTAAATTGTGGATCTTTAAGATTGGAAGTGTCATCCACATTTCCTGTTCCGAAGTTCCAGAAATAACGTGTAATTATACCACTTCCTGGCGTAGATAAATTCCTGAAAACAGTTGCTCGATTATCGCAAGAGCCCGTATGTGAGAATGCTGCTGTTGGTTTTTGAGCAAAGCTTATTAATGAAGTACAGCCCAGCCCAAGCAGAAGAATCAATTTTCGAAGATTATTCATTTGTAATTATTAATACAAAAGAGCAATGAATTAGCTTTAATTCAATGGTCGTCATTAACATCTACTGTCAATTAATAAGTGCATTGGACTGGTTTTATTGGATTACAATTAGTTCGACAGATTTTATTTTAACTATCTAGCATGTGAATGGTATCTTTGCACTTAGATTATTATGAGCACAATACTTGTAACTGGCGGACTTGGATACATCGGTAGTCATACTGTTGTAGAACTTCAAAGTAGAGATTTTAAAGTAGTGGTTATCGATAATCTTTCTAATTCTAAATTGGAAGTAAAGCAAAGAATCGAGGGTATTTCAGGCAAACCATTCGATTTACTTGTGGGCGATGTAAATGACCAAGATGTGTTAGACCAACTTTTTAAACAACATAATTTTGATGGAGTAATTCACTTTGCTGCCTATAAAGCAGTTGGGGAGTCTGTTGATTTTCCAATTAAGTATTACCAAAACAACGTATCAGGATTAATTACGCTGTTAAGCGTGATGGATAAATATGAAACGAAGAACTTGATATTTTCTTCCAGTTGCACCGTTTATGGCACAGCTGAAGAATTGCCTGTAACTGAAAATTCTCCCATCCAAAAGGCTGAAAGTCCCTATGGCACAACCAAAATATTATGTGAAGAGATTATTGAGGACTATACAAGGCATAAGTCACTAAAAGCTATTTTGCTGCGGTATTTTAATCCAGTAGGAGCACATCCAAGTGCGAAAATAGGAGAGTTGCCTCTAGGTGTTCCGAACAACTTGGTGCCGTTTATTACTCAAACTGCTGCTGGAATTAGAGAGAAAATAACGGTATTCGGAAATGATTATAACACGAAAGATGGAACCTGTGTACGAGATTATATCCATGTTGTAGACCTAGCAAATGCACATGTAAAAGCTCTTGAATTTGCCGAATCAATGAACCACAATATTGAAGTGTTTAATGTTGGAACGGGTGCTGGGAATACTGTTTTAGAAGTAATTGAAGCATTTGAAAATGCTAATGAAATCAGCTTAAATTATAGCATTGGGTCAAGACGGGCAGGTGATGTAGAGCAAATTTGGGCAGATACTACAAAAGTTTCAACTGTTTTGGGATGGAAACCTCAATTTAGTTTGAGTGATATGATGAAACATGCATGGCACTGGCAACAAAATCTTAGCGAATAGCTATTACCAAACGAACGGAATCACTCTCTTTTTTGTCAATTTTTTAAAGTCTTCGTACTCGGGATGTTTTGATAGGATTTGTTTTTCTTCATATCCAATCTTAAAAACTAATGTTAGAGCCAAAACTCCATAAATCGTCCAAGAAAACCAATCGTTGCTTCTGATAATTACTGGTAGGAAGAAGAGTAGAAGAGAAGTATACATAGGGTGTCTTACCGTTTTATACGGGCCAATTCTTGTAATTTTGCTCGCTGGATTTGGAACGGGATAAACACTCCAATTATTCTCACCCACGCTTCGAATTGCCCAGACGCCAATGAGAATTGCCGCAAGTTGTACTAGTAAAACAACATCTATTGCAAAAAAATCACTTGTAAAAGCCAGTAGGCCAATACATACAAATTGCAGAAGAACAAATACTTGCTTCAATTATTGTGACTTATTAACTCCAATTATCATTGCAACGGCTTCCGATCCATCGGTGTCTGTTACAAACCCAATATTTTGTCCGTTACTTTTAAATTGAACCCCTTTTTTTAATACACGTCCTAGTGCATTATTTACCTTCTGTTCATAGGTGTTTCCAGAAGCTGCATTAATTGCTTTGTTCGCACTTTCATAGTCAATAGGCTGCTTGGTAACTAAGATTGCAAACATGTCTTTTGATCCTTCTTGATCTGCAAGTAATGAGTGATCTCTAGGGAATATGCGTGTTCCTACAATTCCGCAATAAGGAGAATGTTTAGCAGTATACGGAAATAGAACATAGCTTGTATTATTCACTTCTGCCCCAAAAATGTATGTATAGCAATCTACCGTATTGGCAACTTCTATTTTGAACTTGGTCATTTTAGCGATAGAGCTAGTAGTTTCAAAATAGTTTTTAGACACTTGTTGAAGTGGAATGTAAGCACCACCATTGTTCTGTACCAAACCAAAAGCCATTTCAAACTTTGTAGGATTTTGCTTGTTTGCATCTCCCATAGGATATAGTCCGTATGCCTCTTTAGTAAAATATTGAAAATCTTTGTAGCGAACCCAGCCAAAACCATCGTTGCCCCATTCGTTGCCCCAACTGTTCATTAATTGAAACGAGCCACCTTCTTTATAGTCGTCGTAACCAATAACACACATGGCATGACCACCAAAACCACGCATATTGTAGTCATTTCTTGAAGGTAACCAAAGATCTTGGCCTTGCATGCCTTGCATAAAGCTTCCACCTACCATCATTCCAATTACCACTGGAGCTCCTTGTGCTAAATTTTGTTTGATCGCAACAAGATCTATTTCGCCTCGAGGATCTTCATTAACAGTGAGCCTGTTATACCCTCGTGTTCTATAATTAGCCATTTTTTGAAATCCGGCATTGTTTG
>CBDUEX010000055.1:0-7584 GCA_965366305.1 uncultured Bacteroidia bacterium
TTAGGGTGAAAGTTTAAGATTTCTTTGATTGCTGCCATCATTGTTTTGCCTGACTTCAGCACATCGTCTATGAGAATCACAGGAGTGTTTTTAATGATATCAGAATTGTTAATTGTAATATCATTTTTTAATGGAGCTGTTTTGTCAACATGAATGTCGCTGTAATAAATGGTTGTATCACCAAATTTTTCTAAACGCTCAATAATAAGTTTAGCAAGAATACTTCCTCGGTCATGCAAGCCAATAATAGCCAGCTTATCTTCCCCATGATGTTCTTCAAGAATGTGCCAAGCAATTCTATCCAATTTAAGGGCAATTTCGGTATGATTCAGTATCAATGATTTACTCATAACATTTTTAAAGGTACAGCTTCAGTTTCTCTAATCTTTAAAATTTCGTGGTGAATTTTTAAAGATTGTTCAATTAAAGAGTGTACACCATCGTTGTAAATAATATAATCAGCTTTGCTCAATCGTTGCTTGTCTGTACTCTGATTTTGAATGCGTTTGAGAACATCATCTTTCTTTACATGATCTCGTTTCATTATCCGCTCGATACGCATTTCGATAGGGCATGTTACCACAATTACTTTGTGTAAGCTTTTGTAGCTCTCACTTTCAAAGAGTACGGCTCATCTCTGTTAGCCAAAGACCACTGTTCGTAATCTTGCTTAACGATAGGGTGAACTAAACCATTCAAAATTTCAAGCTTTTCATGATTATTAAATACTATTTTAGCTAAGTATTCTCGGTTAAGCTCATCTTTTCTGTCATACGAGTCCCAACCAAAATTATCGCGAATGGCTTTCTTCAATTCTTGGTTATCGCTCATGAGCCATTTAGCCCGAATATCTGCATTGTAGATAGGAACACCTATGCGTTCGAAGATGCGGCAAACTGTTGATTTGCCAGCTCCCATTCCGCCTGTTATTCCTATTCTTAAATGCTGCATCTATTTTACTTCTGCTTTGCCATTAACTAAGGCAGTAGCTTCCATGCTAATAGCACTTCGGTCGATCGTAAGCTTGGTGCCTCCGTTAACGTCTATAACAGCTGTTAAGTCATTAAGTTCAACAATTTTGCCATGTATTCCGCCTGTTGTTACAACTTTTTGACCTTTCATTAATTCCTCTCTAAACTGCTTTTGCTTTTTAGATTTTTTAATTTGAGGAAGAAAGATAAAGATGTAGAATACTGCTATAAACAGTACGAAAAATATAATTTGTGGGTTCATTTTTGTTTTAGTTAGAAGGTTTTTTGTCAATCATCACCTTTATCTGCAGAAGAGTTTTAACTGGATTGGTGTTCGAAAGAATAGTAATGTCTTTCATTTGAGGACCACTTTTTCCAGCACTGTTAAAAACTACTTTTATGCTACCTTCTTCTCCTGGAGCAATTGGTTCTTTAGGCCATTGTGGAATAGTACATCCACAAGAAGCAGAACAATTAGAGATAATTAAATCTCCTTTACCAACATTTTTAAACTTGAAGGTATGTTCTACACTTTCTCCTTCTACAATAGTTCCAAAATCCCAAGCAGTTTCTTTAAACTCAAATTTTGGTTCCTTAACAGATGAATTGTCAGTTTCAATTGCTGAAGCTTCTATTGTTTTGTTATCTTTTGCAGTTGAATTACAACCAACTGCTAAGGCTGCAATAAATAGGATGTAAATTATTTTTTTCATTTTATAATGTTTTATTTTTTTGATTAAAGTATAAATGCAAATTTAAAACTTATTGATTACCCAATTAATCCTCTTCCTTTTTTATTTATAAGATTTTCTTCTTTCCAATCCGTTAAAATTTTATCCAATGTACCATTAATAAATTTCGAACTTTTTGGAGTACTGTACATTTTTGCAATTTCAATGTATTCGTTTAACGTAACCTTAACCGGTATCATTGGCATATATCTAAATTCACACAGTGCCATAGTTAACAAAATAAAATCCGTTTTAGTGATTCTTT
This sequence comes from uncultured Bacteroidia bacterium, assembly GCA_965366305.1. GTDB lineage: Bacteria > Bacteroidota > Bacteroidia > NS11-12g > UBA9320 > UBA9320. The sequence goes on from CBDUEX010000055.1 coordinate 1,968, forward strand.
CGCTTTCCCATCCAGGCGTATAAACGTTTATGCACTCCTGAATAGCGGTTTGATGCTCAAAATAATTATTGGCAATTTCTTCAGCCATTTTTAAATCATCTTCTGCATTCTTTGAAGCTTCAGGATAAGTAATCTGTCCATTTTTTTCATAGCTTTCAAATACTTTTTCTAAACTTTTTAGAATTGGAATTTTTTCATCGTACCAAAAGATGTTCTTATCTTCCATCAATTGCTCAAATTCAACAGAATCTAAAAGAAGGTGTTTATAGATAAATTTAGCAAGTTCAAAATTGTTTTCATCGTTCGACTCTTTGGTCATTGCAATTTTGTATGCGTCGCTTTTCTTGATCTCTTTGTAGATTAGAAAAATTATTTCTTTTTCTTGTTGCCAATCGAAGGTAGGTCTCTTGGAGTAATTAGCTACCTGATCAAGCGATTCAACTTTTTTTAAGAAGCTATTATTTGCAATCAGATTAAACGACTTGATGTCTTCTGAAGTGGGCTGGTATTTGAATTCCGATGGGTTTTGTTCTGAATTAATAAAATGACTCAATTCTGGACCGAAATTTAAAACGCTTAAAAAATTATTTTCTACACCAAGAATAGATTTTTTAATGTTACTCAGTATTACAGAAGGTCTAGTGTTTTCTTGCCCAAATTCTCCAAATAAAGCTTGAAATACTTTGATTCTAATTAGTCGTCTGTTTATCATTGAACGTTAAGTGCGGCAAACCTAAGATATTTTATTATTTCTAGAGAAGAACTATTGTATTTTTTCGAAAACATGAATCTCAAAAGAATCACTATTAAGTGTAGGAATAGGTTTCTCTGGAATTATAGATTTAATCAGCTCCCAATCTTTTCGTGCAAGCATGGTGTCTAAAGGAGTTCCACATTCATTTGGACCGAAATGTTTATCCCAAATAAGGATATCTCCTTTTTTAGTCCATTGTAAGCTGCTTTTCCAAAAGTCTAGATGTTGCGTTTGATCATAAGGACTTATATCTGCAATGATTGAGAAATAGGGGTAAAGGAAGACCTTGGTTCGATCTTCAAAGTTTTGTTGTTGGTACCAATCATTTAAGATTACATACTGTTCTTGTTCTGCAGAAATAGTTAATGGATACTTATAAGCATAATATCTGTATGGAACATATATAGCATTGAAGATTAAAATGAATGAGAAAATGAAGCTGGCATATTCTCCAGATCTTCCAAAATGCTTAGCAAGTAATGCATAGAAAGAACTTAAAAAATAAACAATAATAATAGATGCTAGTGGAGCGATAACGGTCATTACTCGCACATACCCGCAGCTTCCCATCATGCCCTTCCACCAAATAAAAGCATGTGCTAAAAAGTAGAGTAAAAATGATGCCACAACCAGTCCCATTTTTAAGTTGGGTGTTTTTATTTTTCGGATAAAATTGATACTGAATAACCCAATACCAAAGGCTAGAAGAAAGCTAGCAATTTTACCAAACGTATAATGTCCGGCAATTAAGTAATGAAATGGACTTCCATTACCACATACATTTCTTCCTGATAGTTCGAAATTGATGTACGGATTTTCTGTAAAAATCCAGAACATTTGATCGGTGATAATCCATCCTAATGTATTGAAAATGAGGCTTCCAAGTCCTAGAAGTAAAAATGCTTTAATTTTTCGATGTTGAATTAAGAGGTAAACAAAAACAACAAAAAGAATAATGAAACCCTCAGACCTAGCAAATGGCAATAATCCCGCTACTACAGCCCCGGCGTTGTATTTTTCCTTAACAAGAAAATAGATGGTCAGAATAACTAAAAGTGCACATAAAGGCTCTGTTAAAGAACTTATAGTATTGTCTAAAAACACGGGACTAAGTAGTGTAAAAATGTACACCAAATAAGCGTGCTTAAACTTCAGCTCTTGTGCAATTTTAAAACTAAATAGGGCAGAGAGTACCAGGCATATAATGTTCATTACCACCATGCCATTAATTCCAAATTGAGCAAAAGGAGAGGCTAGAATATTGTAAATTGGCTTGCCCCAATAATCTAAAAATAATTCGTGATTTTGCCAGCTATGTCGGGATATCAGGTAATGGTTGTACGTATCCATACCGCCTTCATAACCTGTAGAAATATAGGTTAGATAAAATAAGAAAGAAACAACAGCAACTGTGAATATCGCTAGGGTATAGTTGATAAATCTGTTGCTCAGTTGCAAGGAGTACTAACTATTAAAAGGTTGATTGTACCCCAAGGATGTCATCCACTCGTTTTTGAGCAAGAATGGTGGCAGCTTTTTGAGTATGCATACCTTTTTCCTCTGCAAGTTGATAGATGCTTAATGTGGTATCATAAATGTTTTCAGTATCACGCATTGCATTCTCTCGATTGTATCCGTTATACTCAGAGTAAACATTGATAAGTCCACCAGCGTTAATCAAGAAATCAGGAGCATAAAGCAATCCCTTCTCTTTAATCATAATCCCGTGCTCATCTTCGTTTGCAAGTTGGTTATTTGCTGCTCCAGATATGATGCTACAATTTAATGTATTAATGTTTTGTGTATCTAATATTCCTCCTAGTGCACAAGGTGCAAATATGTCAACACCTAAGCTATAAATATCATTACCGGCAACAACTTCAGCTCCAAAATTATCTGCCGCATGCTTCAAGCTAATATCATTGATATCTGAAACAAAAATTTCAGCACCTTCTTTATGTACTAGCTCTACTAGGTGCATTCCAACTTTACCAATTCCTTGGATTGCAATTTTTTTACCAGCAAGGCTATCATTACCATATGCTTTTTTTGCACTTGCTTTCATTCCCATGTAAACACCATATGCCGTAACTGGAGAAGGATCTCCACCACCGCCCATGCTTTCTGGTAAACCCACAACACTGTCAGTTTCCATATTTACATATTCCATATCTTTTGTAGTTGTTCCTACGTCTTCAGCAGTGATGTATTTGCCATTAAGATTCTCAACAAAACGACCAAACTTACGCATCAACGCTTCTGTTTTGTCTTTGCTGGCGTCTCCTATGATTACGGCTTTGGCTCCACCTAAATTTAGTCCTGAAATGGCAGCTTTATAAGTCATGCCTCTCGAAAGACGTAAAACATCCTTCAATGCAGCAGCTTCATCTTTGTAGTTCCACATTCGAGTACCTCCTAAGCCTGGTCCTAGTACGGTATTGTGTATAGCGATAATAGCCTTTAGTCCTGTAGCATTATCATTACAAAACACAACTTGCTCATGGTTTGTTGTGTTAATTTGAGCGAATAAGTTCAAATCTGTATTGTGGGTGCTTACTGTTGATGTACTCATATTTTAGATTTATTAATACTTAAATTTGCTGCAAAAGTAGAATTTAATTTAACTTTAGAATATCAGAATTGAGAGCACTATTAACACTTTCCAAATATTTTTACACATACAAACGGTACATTCTGCTAGGAATTTGCTTTATAATTCTTTCAAACTTGTTTGCGATTGTGATTCCTCCAATCGTCAGAGAATCAATTGATGGCATAGTTTTATTACTGAAAAAAGGCGAAAACCCTAGTTATTTTAACATGGTTCCAGATTATTTTAGAACAACTTCAAGAATTGCATTGTTCGCAGGATTAATAATCGTTGGAAGTGCTTTACTGAAAGGGGTATTTATGTATTTTATGAGACAAACGCTTATTGTAATGTCTCGCTACATAGAATTTGACCTTAAAAATGACATCTTTCAAAAATATCAGCGTTTGAATCAAAGCTTTTATTCTAAAAACTATACAGGAGATTTAATGAATCGAATTAGCGACGATGTTTCTCAAGTACGCTCTTTTGCAGGACCTGCAATTATGTATTTCTTGAATCTCTCATTTATGATTGTGATGGTAGTTGGTCTTATGCTTTATGTGAATGTAAAGATTACACTCTTTGTACTGATACCTTTGCCAATTTTGGCCATCACCATTTATTTGGTGAGTGATTCAATGAACAAACAAAGCGATTTAATACAAAAGAAGTTGAGTAAAATTACCTCGTATGTTCAAGAAACATTTGCGGGTATACATGTTCTAAAATCATATGCAGCTGAAGAAGACTTTTCAAACGATTTTGATGAGTTAAATGAAGCTTATAAAACCAACAATATGAAACTCGTAAAGATAAATGGGATCTTTATGCCAGCAGTATTAGGTTTGGTAGGTTTAAGCATACTATTAACCGTTTATGTTGGTGGTAACGAGGTGGTTAAAGGTAATTTTAGTATCGGAAATATTGTGGAGTATGTAATTTATGTTGGCATGCTAACTTGGCCTGTTGCATCCTTAGGATACGTTACTTCATTGGTTCAAAGAGCGGCCGCATCACAAGTTCGAATTAATGAATTCTTAAATGCACCAGAAGATATCGAATCTGGCGTTTTAGAAATTGATCAACTTACATCCGAAATTGAGTTTAAAAACATCTGGTTTAAGTATCCTGAAACGGAACAATGGGTACTTCAAGATATCTCATTTACCATAAAAGCGGGTACTAAGTTTGGTATAATAGGAACTACGGGTAGTGGTAAATCCACACTAGCCAAATTGCTAATGGGCGTTTATAAACCAAGTAAGGGTCAAATATTAATAGACGGTAAGGATATGCACCTCTATAATATCAAAAGTTTAAGAAATCTGTATGGTTATGTATCTCAAGACATCTTTCTGTTCTCTGAATCAATTAAAAATAACATCTTGTTTGGAAGCAATTCAAACGAAGATGAGAAATACTTAGAAGAAGCTATTCATGGTGCATCGCTTACCAATGAAATAGAGTCATTCCCAAAAGGCTTAGAAACGATGCTTGGGGAGCGAGGGATAACTCTTTCTGGAGGGCAAAAACAAAGAACGGCTATTGCTAGAGCATTGATAAAAAAGCCAGCAATTCTTTTAATTGATGACGGATTGTCGGCGGTAGATACAAAGACGGAAGTGGATATTAAAAACAACTTAAACAGCTGGAATAAGAACCAAACACTGATTAATATTAGTCATAGAATTTCCTCAATTCAAGACTCAGATTATATCCTATTTATGGACAACGGCAGAATTATTGAGGAAGGAAGCCATGCGATGCTTTTGAAGAAACTAGGTGTGTACAGCGAATTATTTAATACTCAAATGATGAATGACGACAGTATCTAAATGTAAAAATGTTATGTTAAGATTAAAAATTTTACGTCATTTGTAAAACAATATTATAAAGTAAACGAGATGTCGGAGTCAAATTATGACAGAGAAGAAGTCTTCTCTAAGAAAGTAAGAGCAGGGAAAAGAACGTATTTCTTTGATGTTAAAACTACACGAGGGGATGATTATTACATCACTATCACCGAAAGCAAAAGAAGATTTGAAGATGGTGGATATGTGAAGCACAAAATTTTCTTGTACAAGGAAGATTTTAATAAGTTCTCAGAAGCATTCACTGAAACAGTTAATTATGTTAAAAGTGATTTAATGCCTGAGTACGATTTTGATGAGTTTACTCGCAAAACCTCTGAAGAAGATTAAGTTAAAAATTATTTTATGCAAAAATCAATTTGGATTTTTGGAATAATTGCAGGTGCATTTGGCGCTTTA